>CAZTVB010000211.1:0-5518 GCA_964616315.1 uncultured Rikenellaceae bacterium | reverse complement strand
ATATATAACTATATCTTTATTAGTTACAACATGTTTTCTATAAAGTAAATCAAAAGTTTTAGTATAGTTAAATATGATGTAGATAGTTTTGTTGTTTTCTTTATTTATTTTTTCTGATTGAAATCTAGTTAGAATGTCAGGAATCATTTCTAATTTCTCATAATTTAATTGGTTAAGGTATTCTGACAACTTCATTTTAAGATGCTCTAGTGTATTGTTTAGACTGTTTGCCCGACTTTCTAAACCGATACGTGATAAACCTGTTTGCTCATAACTCTTGTATAGCGTAACTAATTCATTATAATAAGCATACTCTATATCTACCCACTTATTGTAAGAAGCATAAATGATTATATTTTTAAAAAATTCATTATTTGGTTTTATCTCTTCATTATTTGCTAATTGTATAATGCTGCTTACTAGAGGTATTTGCTCTCCTTTTTTTGTGAGAGTAAATGAGCCAATACTCATTTGCCTCTTATTTAAGTTATTAAATTGAGTTATTACTTGATTTGCATACCATAGCATGAAATCAGAGTACCTTGTTGGCAAGTTATGTGCTATATCAAATCCATTTCCAATTAGTATAATATTATCATCCATTTTTATAATTATTTGAAATATTTAAAGTTATCTAAATAATACTAAAATTAATCAAATTTAAAACACTTTTAACTGACAATCAAATAGTTTAAATCAAACAATTAATACACTATTGGAGCACCTAATTATTTTATTCCAGATACATCTTGTTTAAAGCTAGTAATTTAAAGTCTTGAATTATTCGCCTTTCACAACAGCATTCACCACATCAATCACCAAGCCCATATCAAACCCGCGCGATACACCAAAGCGGATTAGTTTATTCTTTAAATCGTAAACCGATTTCGATTTGGTTTGCTTGGCTTTTCGGGTAATTAGTTCGAGTAGTTGCACTCTGTCAGTGCTTGGGTCTATTTGGGTTAGAGCCTCGTTAATTATTTCGGCCGATATTCCCTTTGCCCTCAGGGCTGTGGCAATTTTAACTCTGCCCCATTTGCTGATTCTGCTTTTATCGCGAACAAACATTGCGGCATACCTTGTGTCATCAACAAATTTGTCCGATGTAAGACTATTAATTACCCAGGCAATATCAGATGCGTCCATTTTCCACAGAATCATCTTCTGCCTTAAATCGCCCGTGCATTTTTCGCTACGGGCACAAAGGTACTGTAAGCGCGAGAGCGCTTTTTGCCTGTCTACTTGATTAGTGGTTCGCGTATGGTTTTTAGTATTTTGCATTTTTATATCTGATATCTTCTGTCTAATGTCTGGCATCTATCTTCTGCCATAAGCCATTCTATCCTTTCCGTTGATATCCTTTCTAATTTCCACATCACTATAGCCATTGCTAATAAGCAAATCCTTTATTTCATCCCCAAATGCCTCGTTAATTTCGAAGTAGAGTTGGCCGTTGGGGTTAAGCCAATTTTTCGATTTTTGGGCAATTGTTCTATAGAAAACCAAAGGGTCGTTATCGCTGACAAAAAGGGCTAGGTGAGGTTCAAAGTCGGTTACGTTTCGGTTCATCAGTTGCTTCTCCTGCTCCCTCACATAGGGTGGGTTGCTAACAATAACATCGAAAGTTGCACCCACAATTTCATTTATTTCTAAAATATCACCTTTAATAAAATCAGCATCAACGCGATTTATTAAAGCATTACGCTTTGCCACTTTAAGCGCATTTTCTGAAACATCAAGAGCCGATACTTGTGCATCGGAAAGATATTTAGCCAAAGAGACGGCAATACAACCCGAGCCTGTTCCTATATCTAGTATTTTAGGTGAGTTATTCTTGTTATTGCTGATTATCCAGTGAACCAACTCCTCGGTTTCTGGGCGGGGGATTAGTACATCGGCGTTAACCTCAAAAACCATATCCATAAAATCCGCTTCGCCTATAACATACTGAACGGGATTTCCTTTTTTGAGTTCATCCAAAATCGCAATAATCCTGCTGGTTATATCACTACTTAGGATATCATTTGGGTTTAAATGCACACTATAGTCGGGCATTTTAACTATCTTCTCAAAAAGCAATTTTCTAATGGCCAGTACCTCGGTTGCTGGGTACAATTCCGATAAACTTGAGCCAATTATATCAAACAGCTGCCTTAAAGTATAACTGTTCATTAAAAAGTGTATTTTTGTATAGCATACAAATTTACTGAATATTATGGATAACTCTGAGCTTCACAGGATGTATATGTCGCGTTGCCTTGAGCTTGCGCTCAACGGAAACGGCAATGTTGCCCCAAACCCAATGGTTGGTGCTGTTATTGTGCATAACAATAAAATTATTGGAGAAGGATTTCACGCACATTACGGCGAAGCTCATGCCGAGATAAATGCCATTAACTCTGTAAAAGATAAATCGCTACTAAAGGATTCCACTATCTATATATCGCTTGAGCCCTGTTCGCATTACGGAAAAACTCCACCCTGCACCGATAGGCTTGTTGAGTTGGGGATTTCCAATGTAGTTATTGCCACAGTGGACCCAAATCCAAAGGTTAGCGGACGTGGTATTGACATTTTGCGCCAACAAGGATGCAATGTTACCGTTGGTGTGCTGGAGGAAGAAGCAAAGTTTCTGAACCGAAGGTTTATTACATATCACACAAAAAAACGTCCATATGTAATTCTAAAGTGGGCTCAAACAATAGATGGATTTATAGATGCAGTTCGCAAGCCCACCGACCCCATTGCGCCAATATGGATTACCAACGAACATGCCCGCTCCTTGGTTCATAGGTGGCGTAGCGAGGAACAAGCCGTACTTGTTGGAACCAATACTGTTGAAAAGGATAATCCACACCTAAACGTTCGCAGTTGGAGTGGGAAAGTCCCCTTTAGGGTTGTAGTTGATAGAAAATTACGTCTACCAAAAGAATCGCACGTTTTTGACGGTTCACAGCCCACATTGATATTCCTTGGAAATAACAGCAGTTCACTTGCCCGCAAACCAGAATTTGGGGGTATCCCAAATCTTGAAATGATTACCATTGATTTTGTAAAAGGAGTAGAAGGGCAAATTCTGAAAGAACTCGGCGATAGAGATATCATTTCAGTGATTATTGAGGGTGGTGCAATGCTGTTGAATAGTTTTATCCAGAAAGGACTTTGGGATGAGGCTCGAGTTTTTGTGGGTAATAAATTCTTTGGCGATGGTGTTAAAGCTCCGCTTTTTAAAGGTACTTACTCCACATTCGATGACATTGGCGATAGTAAACTATTTGTTTACAGAAACGAAGAAAACGTTTAGTTCATGCAGAATCCCTAAGGGGTTTCAGACTCTTTAGGGGTTATCTAACAGTTATACCGCAGCAAAGTTTATTGCATTGCTATCCCACTTAGGGGCGTTGTGTATTGCCGGAATAATATCCTCTGGTTTGTCAACAAAAGTCCAAATATCGTTGTGCTCAGTACGCATAAAGCGTTCTTCAACCATTTTATCCAAAAGAGCCTTTAAATGGTCGTAAAACCCATCGGTATTGAGGATAATAATTGGCTTGGTAAATTTACCCAATCGTTTTAGGGTGATAACCTCCATTAGCTCTTCCAAAGTTCCACAACCACCAGGTAATGCAACAACTGCATCGACCCCCTCAATTAAAAGGCGTTTGCGCTCATGCATATCCTTAACAAGGATAAGTTCGGTAAGGTTTTTATGTCCCCATTCCACTTTGTCCATAAAGTGAGGCAGAATGCCAATCACTTTTCCTCCTTCCTGTAGAGCTGTATCGGCAAGGCAACCCATCAGTCCATTTGAGCCACCTCCGTAAACCGAAGTAATTCCATTTTTAGCCAAGTTTTTGGCCAAAACTTGAGTGGCTTTAAAGTATTTCTCATCAACCTTGTTGCTCGATGCACAGTAAACGCAAACTTTCATAGTAAAGACTTTAGATAGATAAAATAAAAAAGGTCGGGGGAAACCCGACCCCAAATATAATTGCTTAAAATTATAGTAACGCCTCTAATTTAGCCACCAAGTTGCTTTTTGGAACAGCACCAACTTGTTTGTCAACTTGCTCGCCACCCTTAAAGAAAAGGATTGTAGGAATGTTCCTGATTCCATAACGTGCAGCAATACCTGGGCAACTGTCAACATCAACCTTTGCCACAACGGCCTTATCCTTGTACTCCTCGGCAATTTGCTCAACGTAAGGAGCAATCATTCTGCATGGGCCACACCATTCTGCCCAAAAATCAACCAATGCTGGTTTACCTGAGTTCAATACTAACTCATCAAAATTTGAATCTGTTACTTGTAGTGCCATATCTATTGTTGTTTTAAAATTTTCGCCTCATAAAATTACAAAAATAAACGAAAAAGAAATTCAAAAGTTTAATCGGCCGATAATTTAAAATCCATCTCGTTATCCTTTAAGAAGTTAACAAACTCATTTGTTATACTCACTTTGTAGGAGCGCGAGAATAAATCGACAGATACTCTATTCTCTGGGTCAACAATTTTAAACTTCAGCAAAACTTTTGCCTTATCCTTCGATGATAGCTTGATAAAATCATCTATAAGGATATCGTTCACTTCGGTTAGTGGCAATGTTATGGTAATTCCCTTAATTTGCTGTTCCCTTACCTCGTAAAGCATTGTAATAGTCCTGATTTTGAGTTCAAGTTCTTCGGGTCTAAACGCTTTAGGCTGAACTTTCCCTTTAATCATTACCATATAACCAGTGTAGCAGAAGTTCCGGAATGTTTCAAAATCTTTTCCGAAAAGCATAATCTCCATTGTGTCAGAGTAATCCTCCAGAGTGATTCTGCCGTAAGGTTTCCCATTCTTGGTAGTGTCAATTTTTGCAGCAATAATCATCCCCGCAATGGTTACATCGCGGTCCTTATACTGCTCAATGTTTTTAAGGTCAGCAAGGGTAACGTTACAAAGGTTCTCAATTTCGAACCTAAATTCATCCAACGGATGTGCCGACAGGTAAATTCCAATAACATCCTTTTCGCGGTTCAGCAGTTCTATAGTTGGCCATTCCTCAACTTTTGGAATTTCGGGTTTGGGCATTTCAAAATCTCCACTTGTTCCAAAAAGCGACATTTGGCTACTCTGTTTCTCAGTTTGAGCCTTTATGCCCCAACGCATCAAAGTTTCGAGGTAAGTACCACCTCTTGGGTCTGGTGTAAGGTATGTACTACGGCTAACTGGACTCAAGTTTTCAAAAGCACCTGAAACCACAAGTACCTCCAAGTTTTTCTTATTGACAGTTTGAAGGTTTACACGCTCCATAAAGTCGTAGATATCCTTGAATTTTCCGCCATTCTTTCGGATTTCGATAATATTTGCCACAGCATTCTCGCCCATCCCTTTAATTGCACCTAACCCAAAGCGGATATCGCCATTGGGCATAACCGAGAATTTGTAATGACTTTCATTAACATCGGGGCCAAGCACCTGAATGCCCATGCGGCGGCATTCGTCCATAAAGATTGTGATTTTCTTTATGTCCGA
>CAZTVB010000210.1:0-5555 GCA_964616315.1 uncultured Rikenellaceae bacterium | reverse complement strand
ATATTTAAACATAATGGTGGCGTGAGAACTATTGCTGCTACTGATGATGGTAAAAACATTGTTACGGGAGGGTCAAGTGGGGTCGCAATTCTATGGGATGTTGAATCGGGAAATGAAATACTTAAGTTTTTTTCACCCAATAAATCAGAATGGTTGGTTTTCACAGATGATGGGTATTGGGATAGTTCAAATGAAATTGCAGCCCATCTCGGAATTTCCGACGGAAAACAAGCCTGGAACATCGACCAATTTGCAGCTAAAACGAATAGACCTGATTTGATTTTAGAAGCCCTCGGAAGCAAAAACAGTTCACTTATTGAGCATTTCCAAAAACAACATAAAAAGCGCTTAACTAGACTAGGTATTTCGCAAGATCAACTTTCCGATACAATTAATTTGCCATTGGCAAAAATTACTGCATCAAATCAAAATGGAAATGTAGCAGAATTAGAACTACAACTGACTGATAGTAAATACAATCTTAAAAAGTACGATGTTTTTATAAATAATGTACCTGTTTATGGAGCATCTGGGAAAAATATCTCAATTAGATCTCTAGAAATTAATGAAAAAATAACCCTCACATCAGGTGAGAATAAGGTTGAAGTTTCATGTATGAACCAAAAAGGTGTTGAATCATTTAGGGCATTAACCATTTTAAATTGCTTAAACCAAACAAAGAGGGATATCTACCTATTAGCCTTTGGCGTTTCGAAGTACCAAAACCCTACTTACAACCTCCAATTTGCCGATAAGGATGCTATCGACCTTGCAAAAGTTATTGATAGCTACAAAGGCAAAGGCTTCGAAAATGTGTACACCAAAGTACTCACCAATGAGCAAGTAACCCCCGATGCCATTAAAGCATCGAAGGAGTTTGTAAAAAATGCCAAACCCGACGATACTTTTATCCTGTTTATTGCTGGCCATGGTATGCACGATTCCGACCCAGAAGCTACCTATTACTATTTAACAAGTAATGCCGATATTAAAAACCTAAAGGGAACTGCCGCCGATTTCGAAACCATCGAGGATTTGCTGCAAGGCATTCCTCCACGCAACAAGCTATTCCTGATGGATGCCTGCGAAAGTGGCGAAATTGACGAGGAGGATCAAGGTCAGATGATTGCAACCGCCACAGGTGTAGGAATTGCTAGCCGTGGCTTTAAATCTACAACACAACCAATAACCGATAACGGAAAACCGACAACCGCGAAACGGTCCTACCTTTACCAAAAAGATCGCTACATATACAACGATCTTGTCCGCCGAAGCGGCGCAATTGTATTCTCCAGTTCCAAGGGTGGTGAACTCTCCTACGAGCGCAGCGATATTGAGAACGGACTTTTCACCGAGTACATTATGAAAGCCCTTACCACCACCGAGGCTGATAAGGATAACAATGGAGTAGTATCAACCGATGAACTGCGCGAATACGTAAGCGTTCAAGTAGCAAAGGCCAGCGGCGACCTGCAGCACCCAACTGTGGATAGGGATAATATTTACCAGAAGTTTGGGTTTGGAGTAAATTGAATCACATTTTCTTTATAACAATAAAAAACTAGAAATAATGAAGAAGAATCTAACAACCATTTGCTTAATTCTATTCTGTACAGTTATTTTTTCCCAAACCAAACCAAGTATAGACTGGGTTGAAATTCCTGCAGGTAGCTTTTTGATGGGTAGTCCCGAAAAAGAGGCTGGTCGAGAAAACGATGAGGTACAGCACAAAGTAAAATTAGAAGCCTTTAAAATGAGTAAATATGAGATTTCCTTTGATCAGTACGATAAATTTTGCGAAGCAACAGGTAGAGTAAAGCCAAAAGACAACGGAAAGGGACGTGGAAAATTACCTGTTTTTGGGGTAAGTTGGATTGATGCAACTGCATTTGCTGAATGGATGGGCTGTAGATTACCTACCGAAGCTGAGTGGGAGTACGCTTGCCGTGCAAAATCAAAAACTCCTTTTAATACTGGTAGTGATTATTATAGCATTACTCTAAATGCAAATGTTGGAGGATTACTAAAAATGGGTAAGAATATTCCTGTGCTTATAGGAAGTTATAAACCTAACAAATGGGGACTATTCGATATGCATGGGAATGTAAATGAATGGTGTAGTGATTGGTACGGAGATTATTCAGTTTCGGATAAGGAACAGGTTAATCCAACAGGACCTGAAAAAGGAACAAAACGGGTAATGAGGGGTGGCGACTGGTGGTTGGATGTTAATCGATGTCGATCCGCAGCAAGGTTTTCAATGGCTCCAGAGCAGGATTATAACATGGCAGGTATTAGAATTGTTTTCGTTGAAAAAAAGGAAATCGTAACACAACCTTTCGCAAGTTCCGAGAATTCAAAAGATTTGCAGAATAGTCAAAACAAAACGAAACAAAACGAAAATATAGCAAAAGACCCTTTACATAATTACGAAATGTTATCAGATTTTGAGGGAAATAAATATAAAACTATTAAAATTGGCAATCAAATATGGATGGCCGAAAACTTAAGGTCATCCAAGTACTCTGATGGTGAAATGATTGTTGATTCATTGGCGCAAAATGCAAATTATATCAATGACTCAAAAATTTATGGCCGTATATATAGTTGGAACGCCCTAATGCGTGGCTCTTCTCTTGATGGAGCCCAAGGTGTTTGTCCCACTGGTTGGCACGTTCCAATGGTAATTGAGTGGGAAGAATTAATACAATTTGCTGGAGGAAACGAACTTGCTGGTCAACAACTAAAAATAGATGGTACTAAGTTTTTCCCTGCTCCAAATACAGGTACAAATAAATTGGGGTTTAGCATTATCCCTTCTCCCACATACTCAACTGAAAATGGTTATGTAAGGCCACACCGTAGCGCCTATTTTTGGACATCTACCAACGATAATCAATATTCTGGCCCAAGTGAATATACCACAGGTTTTTCGTATAATGTTTTAAACAGCCAAAATAGTATTATACAAGTAAATAGTAGTGTCGGATACTATTTCTCAGTAAGGTGCATAAAAGATTAACTAACATCAAATTAAATTGACATGATTACCAACCATAATTTGGCACATAAAATTGTTTTTTTCTACTTCATATTTAATATATCTACAAATGTTTTTGCTCAAGATTTCAAGATAATTCCAAATTATGGAGGGTATGGTTCCTATTTACAAATAAGTAAACAGGAAAATATTTTTGCTTTACAAGGCTCCTCAAGTATTGAAGTTTGGGATGCTATTGCAGGAAAGCAAATTTTGTCAATTAAAGCATCTTTTAATGATAAAGTTCTTGGGCTTAATGACGATGGGACAATTATTTACTACTTATTGTATATGCCCAATAGTGGGTACAATCTGTGTGCCCACAATATTATTTCAAATAAACTTCTTTTTACTAAAAATTATGACTTCTTAAACCATTATTTATCAAACAATAAGGATAAATTAATTGTTGAAAATAGAGATTCACTACTTGTATTTGATTGTAAGTCGGGAATGCTAATAAATGCGATTTCTAAGGGAAATAACAGTTCAATTACTGAAAGCCCAGATGGTGATAATATAATTTCATACAGTGAAAAAACATCAGAGCTTGGTATTCGAAATATTAAAACAAAGCGCGAAATATTTAAAGTGAAAACTGGGCAGGGTAAAACATATACGAAAATGTGTACTAGCTCTGATCTCAAAAAAATTGCAATAACAACTAAAAACGGTATTATCGATATTTTCGATGTTCAAACTTCGAAATTAGCTTATAGTATAAATACAAATGATACAATTAATAATCTGTTTTTTAATCCTACCAATGAGTATTTGGCTGTATCGTGTGGTGAGGAAAGGGTAAAGATATACAACTCTTTAAATGGTCAAATAGTCCATGACATTGTATTAGATAGTAGT
This sequence comes from uncultured Rikenellaceae bacterium, assembly GCA_964616315.1. Lineage (GTDB taxonomy): Bacteria > Bacteroidota > Bacteroidia > Bacteroidales > Tenuifilaceae > SB25. The sequence goes on along the minus strand of CAZTVB010000210.1, from coordinate 1,654 downwards.
TTGCGTTTAAACAATTGGACAATTGCATCATCAGATAATTACTTTGCTTTATCGGGTGGTCTCTTCACTAGATTTTACAGTTTTAAAACGGGGCATGTTGTGAAAGAAATTGGGCATACCTTAAAAATCGACAGAATAGTAATGAATAAAGTAAGTCCCAATGGTAAATTTTTAATGGCGATGACTGACTCCATTCTTATTCACTGGGATCTTGAAACACTAACCCAAACAAAATTACTAATAAAAACATCTGGCAAACAAAGTCGTTTCCTGTCCTTCGACTATATGCCAGATAGTAAGGGGTTTATTATAAGTAGCAGTGATGGAAAAATGGAGCAATACGAATTTCAACCTCTTAAATTGAAAAAAACTATCGACACTAAAAGACCAAATAATAACTATATGTACTTTATTACTCCCGATGGAAAATATGTTACTTGTGCGGGATTTGGTGTGCCATTTCAATTTATCGATTTAAAAACGGGGAAAATAGCTTTCACTACGTCCACAGAGGTAATGATGTCATATGTATTCTCTAAAGATTTGAAATACTTTTTTACGGGCGATTTTAATAAAAATGTAAAGGCGTTTGAATATGAAACAGGAAAAGAAATATACAGTTTTCAACATTTTGAAATGCCAGTATCTATTGCATTAAGTCGCAATGGGAAACTACTGGCAGCCATTGACAGCTATGGAAGAATAATAGTAGCTGATTACCAAACGGGAAAAGAAATTGCAAGGGTTAACCAGAATACTACTAACAAGGTTGCGGTTTATAATGATGTTCAGGTTTATTTCTCGGATAATTCAAGTTTCTTGGTTTATAGCGACAACAAAAAAAATAAGCTATACTGGGATACCAAAGACTGGAAGCAGGTAAACCAAGTTGGGGAAAAGGAGTTTGAGAAATACTATGCCGAGTCTCCAAAATTTACTACAACATATGACAACCAATTTGTTTACCTTTTTGATAATAAAACAAATCCTGTGTGTCATTTTATGAGCGCTGGCAATGAATGGCTTTGCATTACATCTGACGGTCTGTTTGAATCATCGAACCGTGGTGGGGAGCTTATATCTATAGTTAAGGGCCTAAAGGGTTTTTCTGTGGATCAATTCGCTGTTAATAGGAATAGGCCAGATCTTATACTAAAGATGTTGGGTTCAACCCATGAGCAAAATATTAATTATTACAATAAGTTGTATCAAAAGCGATTGAAGCGACTTGGTTTGTCCGATGACAATCAAGCACTTTCGTTACAACTACCTAACTCACAAATTGTTAAAGCCGAAATTAAAAATAACTTCGTCACACTTCAGCTAAGGTTTTCCGATGATAATTGTAATTTGCAGAATTATAATGTTTTTATAAACGATGTGCCAATTTTTGGTGCTTTAGGAAAGCAAATATCGGGTAAGGAATTAGTTGTAAATGAGTCTTTACAACTAAGCTATGGCGAAAATAAAATTGAAGTTTCTTGCTTAAACTCAAAGGGAATCGAAAGCTATCGAGCACTTACAATTATACAAAATGCTGAACCCATAAAAAAGAATCTCTACCTGCTTGCCTTTGGCGTTTCAAAATACCAAAACCCCACTTACAACCTCCAATTTGCCGATAAGGATGCTATCGACCTTGCAAAAGTTATTG
>CAZTVB010000209.1:0-5557 GCA_964616315.1 uncultured Rikenellaceae bacterium | reverse complement strand
TCATTATACTTCCTATGAATTATACCCATTATTCTCCCAACTGGTACTCCATTGCGCATTGCCAATAGCAAAATGGTATCGGAATAATTAAATGCCTTATTTCTGCAAGGATTATAGTATAACCACTCCTCGTAATACAAAGGCGGAATCCAATTGGAATGGCCTTTGTGAATTCTTGCTGGAAGGTGAATAAACTTCTTTAAATCCCTTTTATTCTCAACTATAATAATCTGTAAATCCATAGTCTCAAAAAAAAGCAACGTTAGAGAAATTTTAATGAAAATGCAAAAATAGAGCCCTTAAGATTTAGGCATTACTCTTAAGGGCTTACTTTTATGGTAATTATATAATCAGAACATAAAAAAGTAGGTTAGTACACCTGTCAGGTACCCTATTAATGCTAAAACGCTTATTCTTTTCAAGTACCAAATAAACTCTATCTTCTCCAATCCCATAACAGCCACTCCTGCCGCGGAGCCAATGATAAGAATGCTCCCACCGTTACCAGCACAGTAAGCCAGCAAATTCCAAAAAATACTATCGGCCGAATAATTGCTCAATCCTATAATTGTTGACGATTCAACTGGGTGCATTCCCATTACACTTGCAACAAGAGGAACATTATCCACTATAGCAGAAACCAATCCAATGAATATATTTGATAAATAGACACTTGAAAATTCCTTATCGAGCCAATTTGAGACAATACTTAGGTGCCCAGCTGTTTGCAATGCATCAATTGCAAACAGAATTCCGAGGAAAAAAAGTATCGTTGAAAAGTCTACATTTTTAATGACTCGGGTCACTGTTTTTTTCTCAGTTTCATCTAAATCGTGCTTTCGGTAATACATAAGTTCTGTAAATATCCATATTACCGATAAACCTAAAAGCATTCCTAAAAATGGAGGAAGATGTGTAAGTATCTTAAAAATTGGTGTGAAAACTAAAGCACCAATACCCAAAATGAAAATCATATTTCGCTCCATTTTTGTTGTTCCATTGGTTTGATGGTTATCAACTTCGTGCTTTAGTGTTGAAAATTGCCCCTTTAAAAAGAACGATAAAATAATAAGCGGCACAACTAAACTTATAAGACTTGGCAAAAAAAGATGCTTTATAATACTGACTGTCGTTATATTTCCATTTAACCAAAGCATTATTGTTGTAACATCGCCAATTGGCGACCAAGCACCACCCGCATTTGATGCTATAATTATTACCCCTGCAAAAAGCCACCTATCCTGTCGCCTATCAATAAGTTTTCTTAGCAATGCTACCATTACAATGGCCGTTGTTAAATTATCGAGCACTGCTGATAGAAAAAAGGTAATTATTGGCAACAGCCAAATTAGCCTTAGCTTACTTCTGGTTTTAATTCTATCAGTAATGATATTAAATCCACCATGCTGGTCAACAATCTCAACAATGGTCATTGCTCCCATTAGAAAGAATAATATCTCCGAGATTTCCCCTAAATAGCCCAGCACTTGGTCTTCAGCAATATACTTAACGTATTGTTCCCATTGCAGAAGACTCAAAAATTCGGGATGTAACTTTAGGAATTCATTAAATCTGCCTCCAATGTCCAACGAAAGTATTTGTTCAGCATCAACAATTAGCAAAACCCAGAGCAGAACGCCCAATAACATTGCTGTTGCAGTTTTGTTGACCTTGATATAACTTTCAAGTGCAATTGCTGCATACCCAATTACAAAGATTATTGCCATTAATGCAAACATGGCCGCAGAAATAATATCAAAAGTTACGATATTTTGCTGAGAATAAAATATTTAATAGCTACTTTTTAAATCACTTAACCTAAAAATTTTATTTTGATAATATTGCCAAAAGAAATACCTTTAACAATACCATTAAAGCATTCACAATTAATTATTTAATCACAAAAACTATCTCAAAATGAACAACCTAAACACCTTAAAAATTTGTGTTTTAATTTCAACGATGTTCATAAACTTATCCAAAGTCTATTGCCAAGAAAAGAGTAAAATGGAATGGTTCTCCGATGCTAAATTTGGGATTTTTATCCATTGGGGAGTATACTCCTTAGGTAACACATCTGAATCGTGGGCATTTCACAATAAAAGAATAAGCCATACGGATTATATGGCTCAACTCGACAGTTTTACTGCAAGCAACTATAAGCCAGAATATTGGGCTGAGATTATTCGTAAAAGCGGTGCTAAATACTCCGTTATTACATCGAAACACCACGATGGAATTGCCCTGTGGGATACAAAGCAAAATAACCTAAGTACAACCCATAAATCGCCTGCAAAAAGAGATTTACTCACCCCTTTTGTTGTTGCTCTTAGAAATAACGGTATTAAGGTTGGGATATACTACTCTTTAATAGACTGGACACACCCCGATTATCCAGGATTTCTCAAGGATTCATCAAAATATAAAATTGAAGATAAACCAGACAAATGGCAAAATTTTATAAAATTCTGTCATGGTCAAATTGACGAACTCTCGGAAGAATTTAATCCCGATTTATTCTGGTTCGATGGCGATTGGGAGCATAGCGCCGAAGAATGGCAAGCCGCTACAATTAAAGCAAATATTCTAAAACACAACCCAAATGCCATTATTAATGGACGATTACAGGGATATGGCGATTATGACACTCCCGAACAAAACTTCCCAGTAACTCGCCCAAACCTTAATTACTGGGAGTTATGTATGACTATGAATGATTCCTGGGGGTATCAAAAAAAGGACAATAACTATAAAACTCCCTACGAGATTATTACCATTTTTGCCGATGCAATAAGTATGGGCGGAAATTTACTGTTGGATATAACACCAATGCAAGATGGGACTATTCCTAACGTTCAGATAGAAACAGTTGAAGAAATTGGAGTGTGGACAAACAAGCACCAAGAAGCAATATTTGGAACATTAGGAGGAATGCCTCAAGGACATTTTTATGGACCTTCAACCATATCGAAGGATTCATCAAACTTATACCTTTTTATTCCAGCTAAAATATCGGGAGATATAGTTGTAAAAGGTCTCGATAACTCAATAAAATCAATAGTAGTAGTTGGAAATAACACACAATTGAGCCACAAGATTATAGGTAAAATATCGTGGAGCCATGTTCCTGGATTAGTATATATCAATATTCCAGAAAATGTTCAGGATAAGTACATGTCCGTTATTAGATTAGAACTTGACAAACCATTAAAACTCTATAGAGGTAAAGGAGGCCTTAATTAACAAAAAAGGGGATTAAAAAATCCCCTTTCTGTTTATTCCATTCCTTCCATTACATCCTCGTTCTCATTTCGTTTCTCTCTTCGCATCTTATAATTATTTATTTTGTAGGAGAAACCAACAAAAACAACCCGGCTATCCCTTCCACTCTCACTATACGAAGTGAACCTTGTATCCCAAGTGTTTGATTTATGAGTTTGAGTTTTGAAAATATCACTAACCCTTAGGGTTATTGTACCCTTGTTATTTAATACATTAATTCTGGCACCCAAATCAACCCAGTACATTTCCTTGGTCTCACCTTGCGCTCCGCCCATCATAAAGAATCCACGACCAGAACCTCCAGCGGATAAAACTTTTGAACGGTAGTTTCCATTAATTTGAAAATCGATATTTTTTCCAATAGTAAAGAACGAAGTTAATTTAGCGGTCCAAGCAGTACCCTCATCGGCTCCTTGTGAAACATCACCATGAAGTTTAGTGTAAAAATAGCTGTAGTTTGCATTAACTCTCCACCACTTCGTAAAAGTCTGCGTGATAACTCCTTCCAAGCCATAACTTTCGTTACGCGAAAGATTAATATATGTTGATAGGGTAGGCCGAATTGCAACCGTATCAATTATGGTCATTTTTCTCGAAAAACCATTGCGAGTATCTCTATAGTAAACAGATGCGCTAACCTTTGTTTTTTGATAGTTTAAATTATAACTAAGGTCGATGGAAGATGTAAACTCTGGCTCTAGGTATGGATTTCCTTTTGACCAATAGTACTTATCTGATGTATTGATAAACGGATTCAATATAAAAGAATTTGGTCGGTTTACTCTTCTGCTATATGAAATCTGAAAACTATTCTTTTGATTTGGCTCCCATCGGAGGTGCATGCTTGGGAAAAAATTCAATCGACTTGTATCTACCTTCTCCCCTGTTGAGCGTTGGTCAGAACTTGTTATTTGATTCTCGACTCTAATTCCAACTTGGTAACTAAATTTATTATCGGCAAAAGTATTGGAGTAAATTCCATATGCTGAATAAATTTGTTCGCTATATACAAATCTATTTGAACGTTTTGGGTCAAAATCCCACTGATTCAAAGGTGTATTCAGCGTGTCGTAAACATAATCGGCATCACTCTTTCGTACAGTGCCCTTAAATCCAGTCTCCAAACGCCCCCCATTTCCAATTGGTCTTACATAGTCCGTTTGGGCTGTAAGAGTATTAGACCAACTATCGGTATAAGAACGTTCCTGTGTAATACTTTCAAATATATTACTATTATTTTCTCCATTATTTCTTGAGAAGAACATATCAGCAGTCCACTCTTGCCCTGGAGTATCAAAGGTTCTTTTAAAATTCAGAGCATATTCCTGACCAACTCCAGTATTACTATTATCGCTACTTCTCTCTGAAATTGAAGTATTCGGATCAAAGTTATTACTATCTCTGGATATAGATAAATTATTGTTATCAAATCCACGAACATTAAATGAACCCGTAAAAGATAGAGTAGTTTTGGAATTAATCGAATAATCTACCCCTCCTCTAAAATTATTGAATAAGCCATCTCTGAATCCATCCTGATTTTGAATTAGATAAATAGATGAATCAAGTACAGTATTCTTATCAACAATAGTTGTTCTATTGCTATTTGAATAACTATCCATTCTCATCTTTCTAAAATCGTAATTAGCAAAAAAATTAAACTTATTCTGACGTACATTTAAATTTACAGAACCATTATATTTATCGCCAGTTCCGGCCATCAAACTAACCATTCCATTGTAACCCGGCTCCTTTTTCTTCTTAAGAACAATGTTGATAATACCAGAAAGTCCATCGGGGTCATAACGTGCCGAAGGGTTAGTAATTACCTCCACACTCTGTATCATTTGTGCTGGTAATTCATCCAAACTGGTTAAATTCGAGGGGCGTCCATCAATTAGAATATTTACATTGGAACTACCCCTTAAACTAACATTTCCATCGGTATCAACATCAACCGAGGGAACATTTTGCAGTACATCCAACGCCGTACCTCCCTGAGAAGCTATATCCTTGTCAACATTGACAACTTTCTTATCCAGATTGTGCTGAAGCATTCGTTTTTCACCAGTAACAACAACAGCCTCAATATCCTGCGATGCTGACAGTATTCCAATAGAACCAATGTTCACTTGTGGAGTCCGTGGTGAAACCATTACGCCATTTAGCGTCCGTGTTTTATAACCAATAAATTTTATCTCAACATAAAATCTCCCCGGTGTTAACTTTTCGAGTTTGAAATTACCTTGCGCATCGGTCATTGTTCCTGTAACCA
>CAZTVB010000208.1:3836-5568 GCA_964616315.1 uncultured Rikenellaceae bacterium | reverse complement strand
AGTTAATTCCAGTGGTTGGGCCTCACGTTATACAGTTGGGCGGATTTAGGAATTTTAGAGTTAAACTCAAAAAGTTGATGGTATTCTACAAGGAGGCACTACCAACTGAGGGTTGGAATAAATACAAAATAATAAACTTAAAGTATTCAAATCAAATAGTTTGCACTAAACGATAACACTATGGCACAAAGTAATGAGTATGTAGCAGCAATTGACCTTGGAACCACCAAAGTGGTAACATTGGTTGGCAAAAAGACTCCTAACGGAAAGCTTCAGATTGTTGGGCTAAGCACCACCGAATCGACTGGAATTAAGAAGGGTATGATTCAGAATATTGAGGATACCGTTAAGGCTATCGAGAAAACAGTTAACGAGGTTAAGATTGAAACCGGAATCGATTTTAAGTCGGTTTACGTTGGTATTGCTGGTCAGCATATCCGCAGTATTAAGAACCGTGGATATATCAACCTTGAGTCCGACGATGTGGAAATTTCTCAGAAGGATATCGATAGGCTGATTAAAGATATGCACCGTATTCCAGTTGAGGCTGGCGAAACAATCCTGCACGTTCTTCCGCTGGAATACTTCATCGACAACGAGTCGGTTGATAAGCCTGTGGGTATGGTAGGTCGCCGTTTGGAGGCTAACTTCCATATTGTAATTGGCAAAACATCATCGGCTAAGCATATCGAGAAGTGTGTTAACCGTGTTGGATTAAATGTTAACGAGTTGGTTCTTGAGCCACTTGCATCGGGCGAGTCCGTTCTAACCGACGATGAGCGCGAGGCCGGCGTTGCTTTGGTTGATATTGGTGGTGGCACTACCGATTTGGCTATCTACTACAACGGAAATGTTCGCCATACTGCAGTTATTCCTTTCGGGGGAAATATCATCACCCAGGATATCAAGGATGGTTGCTCAATCCTGTTAAAACAAGCCGATTTGCTAAAGGAAAAGTTTGGTTGCGCTTTGGCCGACATTGCGCCAGACAACAAAATTATCACCATTCCTGGTATTAGTGGTCGTGAGCCTAAGGAGATTTCAGTTAAGAACCTTGCTGGAATTATTCAGGCACGTATGGAGGAGATTCTGGACTTTGTGGCTTATGAGATTAACCTTTCCGGTTACGCCAACAAGTTAAGTGCAGGCGTTGTAATTACTGGTGGTGGTGCGCTTTTGAAGCATTTACCTCAGTTAATCCGTTTCAAAACTGGGTTCGATGTTCGCATTGGTTATCCTGTTGAGCAGTTAAGTTCTGATTCATTGGAGGATTTCAATCAACCACAACTATCAACCGCCTTAGGTTTGGTGCTTTTAGGTTTAGATAAAAAGGTTGAGGTGATTGAGAAGAAGACATATGCTCAACCACAGGCACAACCACAAATTCAACAACAAGCACAGGTAAGAACTGTAGTTGAGAAAAAAAGAGATGATTTTGAGGATGAGTCGGTTGGCGAGCGCCGTGGAAGTGGCAGAATGACTGCCATAAAGAATATGTTCTCGGGCTTATTTGACGAGACTGATACTGAAATGTAATTCTAGAGTGCAAACTAGATTTGATTTAAGTTGTTCGTTGATAGTTGATGGTGAAGAGCCTCCTATCGCAGAATACAAAATATCTTTTAACGTTTCACTTTTAACGTTTAACAATTAAAACTATGGCCGACGAACTAATTAATTTCGAGTTACCGTCAAATAACGCATCCATAATCAAAGTGATTGGAGTTGGTGG
>CAZTVB010000208.1:0-3736 GCA_964616315.1 uncultured Rikenellaceae bacterium | reverse complement strand
GCAAAGGAACTGGGAATACTAACTGTTGCCATAGTGACTATCCCGTTCCGCAACGAGGGCAAAAAGCGCATTGCACAAGCGGTTGAAGGTATCGAGAATATTCGCCAGCATGTAGATTCTTTGCTTGTGGTGAATAACGAGAAGATTTTGGAGATATACGGAAACCTTAAGGTTACCGAGGCTTTTGCCAAAGCCGATGATGTTTTGGCAACTGCCGCCAAGGGTATTGCCGAAATTATAACTGTTCACGGTTATATCAACGTGGACTTTGCTGATGTTGAAACCGTTATGACTAACAGTGGTGTTGCACTTATGGGCTCAGCACGTGCAACAGGAGAAAACAGAGCACTTACTGCAGTTAAAGAGGCATTGGAATCGCCATTGCTAAATAACAATGACATTTCTGGTGCACGCAACATTCTGCTGAATGTAACCTACGGTCAGGATGAAATTACAATGGAGGAGATTGGCCTAATTATCGATTATGTCCAATCAGCAGCTGGCGACGATGCCGACCTAATTTGGGGTAACGGCTGCGACCCTTCGCTTGGCGAAGATTTGAACGTAACTGTAATTGCTACTGGTTTTGGAACAAGCAGTATTCCTGAACTATATGTTCGCAACAAGGAGGTTGATGTGGTTGAACTCGATGGAGGAATCCGTTCTAACCGAGTTGAAGCAACTCCCTACATTTTGGACGAAACAGAACGCAAACAGCCAACACGCAGAACTAAAAAGCCTGAAACAATTGATACATCGCAACGAGTAATTGAGTTTGATGTTGCTGCAGAGGAGTTTGAGGTTAAAACTATTTCAACACCCCGCCCTGTTAGAGCAGAGGATGGAATGCAGCCCAAAACAACTGCAAAACCAACACCTCCAACCAGCAAGCCACACCCTGCGCCAAATGGCAACAGGTGGAGCAATATAGATGAGTTGGAAAGCATTCCTGCTTACAAACGTCGTAACGTTCAACTCGACGATACAGACCATTCCAATACCAGCAGTTTATCTCGTACAACTCTTAGCGAGACTGACGATGGTGATATTTTCCTCCGTCCCGACAATTCGTATTTGCACGATAATGTGGATTAAAACATAAACGAAACAGCCCAGAAATTCTCTGGGCTGTTTCATTTTATAGTAATATCTCTCTATCGCTTCGAATTTCCTTTAGCAGAATTTCTAGGAGTTCTTTTACTTGGTTTAATCGTAGGCTTACCAGAAGGCTTTGCAGACTTAGTAAAAGGTTTATCAGTTGTTTTAGCCGAAGGCTTGCCTGTTGTTTTGGTTGTTTTCTTTAATGTCGATTTGTATGTAGTAGATTTTCCAATATTAGCCGATTTATTCTTACCAAACTTTGATGGTTTATTGCCTTCGCTTCCTTTCTTTGGAGCAGAACCTTTAGCGCCACGAACTTCTTCGCTTATTGACACATCTGTTTTTTTCGATTTTTCGGAGGATAATCTCCCTGCTTTCTTGGAATCGTCAAGTTTTGGTTTGCTCGATTTGCCAAATCTATACCTTGGTCTATCATCCTGTTCTCTGTAATCGCTTTGCTTAGTTTTTCGGGCTTGCTTATTCTTGCTAAATGACCTTTCCTTGCGTGGGGTAGCACTTGAGCCCTCAAGCATACTCATCAACACTGCAACTTCTTTTTCGTCTAAATCGCGCCAGTCGCCAAGGGGCAAACCCTTTAGGGTGATATTCATTATTCGGACACGCTCCAGTTTAACAACCTCGTAACCAAAATGGCTACACATGCGCCTAATCTGTCTATTTAATCCCTGAATTAATGTAATTCGGAAAATAAATGGTGTTTCCTTTTCAACCTTGCACTTTTTGGTCATTGTACCTAATAGAGGAACTCCATTGGCCATTCCTTCAATAAACTCTGTGGTCATTGGTTTATCAACGGTAACCACATACTCCTTTTCGTGTCTATTGCCGGCACGAAGAATCTTATTAACCAAATCGCCATTATTGGTAAGCAGAATAAGTCCCTGCGAGTCCTTATCGAGCCTTCCAATAGGGAATACTCTCTGACTATGATGAACAAACTCTATTATATTACCGTCGGTGTTTTTTTCAGTTGTGCTTGTAATGCCAACAGGTTTATTCAGCGCAATTATAATATCCTTAGGCGTTGTGTGCTCAATAAAATGCCCATTCACATAGACTTTATCCTTTGGCTGAACAAAATCGCCAACCTGAGCCCGCTGCTTATTCACAAAAACCTTTCCCTGTTCAATAAACCTATCGGCCTCTCTACGTGAGCAAAAGCCAGAATCGCTAATAAATTTATTTAATCGAATTGATTTAGATACTGTCATTTTTTGGATTTATTGAGTATTTTCGATGCTACAAACCACACTGCGCTTCCAATTCCTGCTCCAACAATTGCTCCAGTCAATACATCGCCAGGGTAATGAACACCTAGGTATATTCTACTATAGGATACAAATGCAGCCCAAACTAGCAACCCTACAGTAACCCATTTTCTGTTGAAAAGGAAAGAAAGGAATACTGCTACACCAAAGGTATTTGCAGCATGTGAAGATATAAAGCCATATTGGCCACCACATCCACCAACAAGATGTATAAATTGGCTCAAATCAGGATTATGGCAAGGACGTAAGCGTTGAAATACGTTTTTAAACGCCAAAACCGAAATCTGATCGGCAAGGGTTACTACCAACGCTATAGCTAAAAGCCACCAAAGTGTTTTCCACTTATGCTCGCGAGCAATAAAGTAAATAATCAATAGGTATAAAGGCAGCCAGGTTAATTTACCCGATGCAAAATACATTATACTATCCCAGAAAGGAGAGTGAGCACCATTAAGTGCAAGGAATAACTGTGTGTCGAGTTGAATAAGGTAGTCAATCATAACTAATCGCTATTAATACTGTTCCAGAGCAAATCCTTCAACTCATTTATCCCCTGCCCTACTACCGACGAAATAAATACAGTAGGAATTTTAGGAAGATGTTTTTTTATAGATTTTTTGATTTCATCATCAATCAAATCGCATTTTGTTACAGCTAATACGCGTTTCTTGTCCAACAGTTCTGGATTGTACATTTTAAGTTCATTAACCAGAATTTGGTATTGCTTTTTCACATCGTCGCTATCGGCAGGAACCATGAATAGTAGCATTGAGTTACGCTCAATATGACGTAGGAATCTCAAACCTAATCCTTTACCCTCGTGAGCTCCCTCAATAATTCCGGGGATGTCGGCCATTACAAATGAACGTTCATCGCGGTAGGGAACAATTCCAATATTAGGAACCAATGTTGTGAAAGGATAATCAGCAATCTTGGGCTTTGCTGCACTTACCACTGAAAGCAATGTTGATTTTCCTGCATTGGGAAATCCAACCAATCCAACATCGGCAAGAATTTTTAACTCTAAGATAATACTGGCCTCCTCGGCAGGTTCGCCTGGCTGAGCAAACCTTGGGGTTTGCAATGTGGCTGTTTTAAAGTTCCAGTTTCCAAGTCCTCCACGACCGCCCTTAAGGAGCATCTGAACCTGTCCGTTTTCAGTTATCTCTGTGATTATCTCTCCAGTTTCTGCATTTTTTGCAACTGTTCCAACTGGCACTTCAATAGTAACATCGGCTCCATCGGCACCAGTGCAACGAGCACCGCTACCGTATACACCATCGCCAGCGTAAATGTGGCGTTTATACTTTAGGTGAAGCAATGTCCAAAGTTGGCTACTACCTTTA
>CAZTVB010000207.1:0-5569 GCA_964616315.1 uncultured Rikenellaceae bacterium | reverse complement strand
ATAAAGGATAATTTATTGATTATATGACTAGTTTCTATATTTAAAATTTATACTGCTATTTTTGCAGCAAATTTATAAGGTTAGGTTTTAGTTGTTGGATTGTTGTTCTTGGTTTGCATGTGCTGCCTTTGTAATGCATTGATTTTGTAGGTATTCTGTGCATTTTTCATAACCTTAATATTTACTTATAAACAAAACCAACCCTGTGTTGGTTGCTTAATTATTGTTGAAAAATGAAGAAGTATATTTTATTAGTTGCGTTGGTGTTGAGTCTATCAAGTCTTTTTGGTCAAAAAAAGATTCTTTTCGATAACACAAAAAGTGAAACAGCTGGAAATGCTGATTGGGTCATTGATAATAATCAGCCAATACCTTCACCTGCTCAGTCAGGAATAACTTCATCTACAACGGAGGATTATTGGTTGGGTGCATTATCATCGTGGGGTGTAGAAATGGTTAAGCAGGGTTTTTGGGTTGAGACATTGCCTTCTTCGGGAAGTATAACATATGGCGAAGGTTCTAACTCGCAGGATCTTTCAAATTATGATATTTTTGTTATATGCGAACCTAATAATCCTTTTTCTCAAGCCGAGAAGGAGGCTATAATGAATTTTGTTAGCAATGGTGGTGGGCTTTTTATGGTTTCTGACCATGCAATTGCCGATAGGGATGGTGATGGTTGGGATGCCCTTGAGGTTTGGAATGATTTCTTAACAAATAATCCCGTTAAGAATAAACCATTCGGATTTACATTCGACGAAGGAAGTAATATTAGCGCAGTCCCTTCAAATAATGTTGCCAATAGGGCAAACGATCCAATTTTGCATGGAACGAAAGGCGATGTAGAGGGTATTGAATTCCATAATGGAGGGACAATGACAATAAATACGGCTGATAATGCTTCGGTTATGGCAGCAGTTTACCATATTGGTTTTTCAAATACCGGAACTACTGGTGTTATGGTAGCATATGCAACCTATGGTAGTGGTAGAGTTGTTGCGGTTGGCGATAGTTCTGTACCAGAGGATGTAACTCCTCAGTCTGGAACAACATACGATGGATGGAATGAGGCCAATGGCGATAACGGAGTTTTAATTACCAACGGTACACTTTGGCTTGGTCTTGGACAATCAAATGTTAACCCAGAACCCTCAAACAATGTAACAGGTTTTAGCACAACAGAAATAACCTCAAAAAGTATTAAACTAGGTTGGACTGATGCAGTGGGAGTAAATTTACCTTCAGGTTATTTGGTTAAATGGGGAACTAGTTCATCTATTTCAGCACCAACAGATGGCGTTGCTGAAGCTAATGGAGCTGGAGTTGCAAATGTTTCTCAGGGTGTTCAATCCTACACAGTATCTGGTTTAAATCCAAACACTACGTACTATTTCAAGATTTATCCTTACTCAAATTCAGGTAGCAGTATAGATTACTTAGTATCGGCAACGCCAAATGCAAGTGCAAAAACGCTAGATGGTCCAACCATCATAAATTCTGAAGATTTTGAAAACTGCGCTGCAATTTCGTGGACTGCATACGATGTTGCGGGTGACGATGCTTGGACTTGTGGTTCTGGTTATAATGATATAAATGGTTATGGTGGCACAACCGATGAGGATTGGTTAATATCACCTGCACTCAACCTAAATAATTACTCCTCAGTAGTGATGACTTTTACTACTGCAACTCAGTATGATGGTCCATCTCTAGAGCTAGTATATTCAACTAATTACGATGGAACTAGCAATCCATCAACACAGGGAACTTGGACTAACTTAAATTTTACACCAGCAACTACAATTGATTTTACTTCTTCAGGAAATGTAAATTTATCGGGTATTTCGGGTTCTGCGGTTTATATTGCCTTTAAGTATAAAGCAACAGGAACAACCTCTGGAGCAGCAGCCCGATGGATGGTGGATAATATTTTAATAGAAGGTTCAACAGGAGGTTCGACTGCTCCAACAGTTCAATCCTATAGTCCAGCGAATAATGCAAATTCAGTAATGCCAACCGATAACTTAGTCTTAACTTTTAGCGAAAACATAAAGCAAGGAACTTCAGGGAATATCAAGATTTATAATTCCAATGCAACAGTTTTTGAAACTATACCTTACAATGACTCCAGAATCACAATTTTAAATAATACTGTAACTGTTAATCCTTCTGTGCCGTTTGCAAGTGGTTCATCCTACTATGTGAATATTGATGGTACTGTTTTTCAGAATCTATCAGGAAATTTTTATGCTGGAATTTCGGGTAATACAAATTGGAACTTTAGTGTAAAGGATGTAATTTCACCTACAATTCAAAGTTTAAACCCTGCCGATAATTCAACTTCTTTTGTAACCACCGATAATCTGATTTTGACTTTTAGTGAGGATGTTAAAAGAGGTACCGCTGGGAGTATTACTATTTATAACTCAAATGCAACAGTTTTTGAGACAATCCCTTATTCCGATGCTCGAATATTGTTTCAGAGTAATACAGTGACAGTTAACCCTGCATCAGCATTTAGTGCGGGGTTGGTTTATTATGTAAATATTGGCAATAATGTTATTGCTGATAACTCAAATAATTACTTTGCTGGAATAAGCAGTAATTCTGAATGGAATTTCACAACACAAACATCTAGTTCGGTTCCTGAAACAAATGCTAATATTGCCACTGTTTATCCTAACCCTGCAAAGGATTTTATTTCAATAAAGCTTCCAGAAGATTTCAATATGGTTGAAGTTTCAATTATCGATATTAACGGAAAGGGTGTCTACAGTTCGGTTGTTAACAATCAAAATCCTATTGATATTTCACAGTATCCCAAGGGATTGTACTTTGTGAAATTGATTGCAAAAGGTAAGGTTTATATTAATAAGGTAATAATTCAGTAGAAGGCTGTTGTGTTCATTAGTATGAAAATCTAAGTTTTAGCTTAATTTTGTGCTATTCTCAATAAGCATAATACAAAATGAGCAAAATCATAAGAAAATATAGCACCTTTGAGTGGATTGACCTTGAAAAACCAACACAGGAGGAGCTTAAGGAGATAACTCAGCCCTTCAATATTGATTTTAACTTGCTTGAGGATAGTCTTGAGCAAGGACACTTGCCTAAGATTGAGAAAATTAACGACTATACATTTGTCATTCTTAGGGCATATTCAGCGCATCACACAGCCAATGTTACTACTGTTGGCGAGTTATCCAATAAAATTGCTTTTTTTTATAACAACGGTTTACTCATAACTGTGCACAGAGCAAAGTTTGATTTTCTTGCTAATCGCCCTGAAATGTTCAGTAGTACAGAGGAATTGGTGCTCGATATTTTCAACGAGATGCTTTTAACCTTCGAAAAACCGTTGCAAAACCAAAGTGACAGGATTGATGAGTTTGAAAAGTTGATATTCCTTCAGAATGGTAAATCCATTTCCGTTGAGGCGGTATATTTCCAGAAATCAAAAGCAAGGATATCGAAAAAAATTCTGCAGTTAACCCAAAATGTGTTTAGCCAGTTAACCGTAAGCCCCGATTCAGCCTCCTTGTTACAGGATTTAAAGGAAACTGCCCTGAATTACACGCTGCATTACGACGAGGTTGTTGAGGACGTCAACTCAATCCTTAACACTTATCTGTCAATTACCGCAAAGCGCAGCAACGATGTGATGAAATTGCTTACAATCTTTTCTGCCTTTTTCTTACCGCTAACCTTTATTGCTGGAGTGTATGGAATGAATTTTAGCTTTATGCCCGAACTTCAGTGGCATCATGGCTATTTTATTATTCTTGGGTTTATGTTATTAATTTCTGCTGTTATTTATATTTGGTTCAGACACCGTAAAATTATTTAGTTTACAGTTCTTTTTCACAGAAATTAACTTTACCTCAGCGTTTTTCGTTTGCTTCTTAAACCTTTAAAGGATTGTAAGTTCTAATGTGTATTATTTTTAGAATTCGCATTTCTTTTAAAATTAAATTCAAAATTATTATGAGCACAAAACACTTACTATGTGGAATTGCCTGCTTGTTTAGTTTTCAGTTTGCAAGCGCACAGCAATCGAAATTGTTTATACCTACAAACCTACAACGAGCCATCGACCGAGGTACTAGAACTTTGGATGGGAAACCTGGACCAAATTATTTTCAGAACCGAACCAACTACGAGATAAAAGCGAGTTTTGACCCTCGAACAGGATTGCTTTCTGGTTCTGAAATTGTAACTCTCGATAATAATAGTCCCGATACCTTAAAGGCCTTGGTGGTACGCTTGTACCAAAATCTCTATAAGCCTGAGGTTATGCGACAAACCCCTGTTGAGCCAACCGATATTGGCGTTGCTGGAGTTGACGTGCAAAAGGTAAGCATTAATGGGGTTGAGATTCCTGCAAGCAAATTGCGTTATAGGGAAACCAATATGATTGTTCCAATCCCTTCCAAATTAAGTCCAAAATCGAGCCTTAAAATGGAGGTTAGCTGGAAGGTAAACCTTCCGAATAATACAAACCTTAGAATGGGACGTTACGATTCCACATCGTACTTTGTGGCCTACTGGTATCCTCAAATTGCCGTTTACGACGATATTATGGGCTGGAGCGCTGAACCTTACACTGGCCTTTACGAGTTCTATAACGAGTATGGTAATTTTGATGTGCAGATAACCCTTCCTAGGGATTATGTTGCTTGGGCTACAGGCGAGTTGCAGAACTCTCACGCACTTTTTACCGATGAAATAAATAACCGAATTGATTTGGCAAAAAAATCCGATGATGTGGTAAGAATTATCACCCCAGAGGATTATCACTCAAAAAAAGTGCTTAAAAATAGTACTGAGAATACGTGGTATTTTAAAGCCAATAATGTTTCTGATTTTGTATTTGGCGTGAGCGACCACTATATCTGGGATGCCACAAGCGTTGAGGTCGATTCTAAAACAAAACGCAGAGCCATGGCTGGTCATATCTATAAAATCGACTCTAAGGCAGGCGAAGGTGTTGCTGCAATTGCCCGTAGGACAATTGAACGTTTATCTACCGATTTACTTGGGGTTCCATACCCTTACCCTCACAATACTATTTGGGAAGGCGATGGTGGAATGGAATTCCCAATGATGTGCAACGATGGCCCTTCAGACCAAAAGAATTTTGAGGTTTTCGTAACCTCGCACGAGGTTAGCCACAGTTACTTTCCCTTTATGGTTGGCACAAACGAGATACTTTACGGTTGGATTGATGAGGGGTTAATCACTTTTATTCCTAAAGAAATTGAGAAGGAGTACGGTAACGATAATCCTCATTACTACATCAATGCATATAGCCAGCGAACAATGGGCTCCGTAAACGATATTCCGCTTTCCGTTCCCACAACGCACCTTACCGGTGCAACCTATTTTATGCAAAACTATGGGCGTGCAGCCATTGGATTCTACTTTTTGCACGATATGTTAGGCAAGGATATGTTCCGCAAGGTATTTCAGGAGTTTATTTACCGATGGGAGAGCAAGCACCCAACCCCAACCGATTTGGCTTTAACGCTGAACTCTGTTACTGGGCAGGATTGGGCGTGGTACTGGAATC
>CAZTVB010000206.1:0-5577 GCA_964616315.1 uncultured Rikenellaceae bacterium | reverse complement strand
TATCTCAAATTTCTGAAACGCTCTTTATTTTAGCAATTCCATTCTTTATGAAACGATTTGGTATAAAGAAGGTTATGCTGTTTAGTATGATAGCGTGGGTGTTGCGTTTTGGACTGTTTGGCATTGCTGAAAACACAGTGGCTGGATTCGGGCTAATTATTGCATCGTGCATAATATATGGTATGGCGTTCGATTTTTTCAACATTTCGGGTGCACTATTTGTGGAGCAGAATACGGATTCTTCTATTCAGTCGTCAGCACAGGGCTTATTTATGCTGATGACCAACGGAGTGGGAGCGGTATTGGGCAACATTGTTGCAGGTTTTGTTATTGTAAAATGGTTTGAAGATCCGGTAACACATGTGAAGGATTGGCATGGCATATGGATAACTTTTGCCGTTTATGCATTAGTGGTTGCTGTACTTTTCGCGGTTCTATTCAAGCATAAGCACAACCCCGAAGAGGTTAAGAATATACATCATTAATAAATGATTATTAGTTCTAAAAAAAAGAAGTTGCTAAGGCAACTTCTTTTTGTTTTATGAATTCTGATTCTTTTAATTGAAATAATAGAGGAAGGACCAATAAAAGATTAATTATTTAAACTTGTTATTAGTATGCAAACATGTCCTTCACCTCCTCAACATTACCATCGACCTTTGCAGGTTTAAGTCCTAATATTTTTGCTATAATAGGATATACATTGATATTCATAAATGACTCCTGAGTATGCCCTTTCTTAAAAGCAGGCCCTTTAGCAAAGAAAATACCTTGCATATCGGGAAGCAGATTATCATACCCATGAGTTCCTCCGCTATATTTATCTCTATCATCTGACCATGCTACGCTCCAGCCTAAATTAGCCTCAACCAAAATATCGTTTATTCTTGGGCTTGAACCATAAACATAACGTTTAGGAATCTCATTACGCTCCCACACTTTTAAGTTCTCAATTTTATTGAGGATATTTAGCGCTTTATCATAATACTCAGGCTTAGGCTGTAAAGAGTAAACCGGATTACCTCCTGTTACTGAGCTAAACCAATCCTTATTAATGTATTGCGATAGATTTATATATCTTTCGTTAGATATATCGGACATTCCATGATCGGAAAGCACTATAACGTTGATTTTGCTTGCAATTGGTAGTTTTTCAATTTTACTCATAAATACGCCAATCAAACTATCTAGTTGCTCTGCAACCTGTTGCGTTTCCTTTGCCAAAGGACCAAAGTCGTGGCTTGTCCAGTCGGGTTGGTAGTGGTAAAATGTAACCAAATGTGGACGTTCTTCCTCTGGTAAAGAAAACCAGTGTATGACTGTGTCAATTTTTTGGTCAAAAGTAGTCCTCTGGTTGTACTTCTTCCAATAGGTTGGTTGAACTCCTTGTATTGGAGCTTCAGAGCCTACCCAGAAGTAAGAAGCACTTTTAACTCCCTGCTTTTCAGCGGTAACCCATATTGGTTCACCCAAATAAAATTTGCCATTCTCGACGCTTTTACGATTTCCAATTGCATAATAGCCCAGTTCCTTATCGTAAAAAGAGTTGTTTACAATTCCATGATTATTTGGATGTAATCCCGTTGCAATACTGTAATGGTTTGGAAATGTTTTAGAGGGATAGCAACTAATTAACGATTTCGCCTTAACGCCTTCATCCGCAATTTTATTGAGATTTGGTGTGTTGAATACGCTCGGATAATCCCACCTGTATGCATCCAAAGAAATCAGGAGAACATAAGTGTCATTTTTTGTTTGAACTTGAGCAATGGATTTAAAGCTGACTATAATGCTTAAAAATAGGAAAACGGATATTATAATGCCTTTTCTCATGCTTGAATAAATAATGATTAAAATAATAAGACAAATTATTTGCCAAATGGTTCAACCTAGAACTTGTGCAAATGTTTGGCAATATAAGCATCAACATTGAATTTACGCTTGCAACCTTCAAAATTCATGTAGCGGATTTTTCCAAAAATTGGCCTTTCGGGCCATGCTCTATCATGGACACCTCCAATTGACCATGCAATTCCTGCATATCCATTTGGATCTCGTCCATCTAGGCTATATTTATCGTTAAGGTAAATTGCGGTTCGCATTGCTTCCTCAGGGCAAGTTGTCCATTCCAAAATTTTTTTTGCCCAGTACATTCTCATGTATCCATGCATTTTACCATTAATCATCATTTCGGATTGTGCCGCATTCCATAGTGGGTCATGGGTTTTACAATGCTCCAACTCCTGAGGAGTATAAAGGTATTGGCGAACATCGAATCTATGTATTCTATGTGTTTCCTTAGCCCAATCAGGGAATCCTGAAAATCTTGAGTAGGCTGGATTATAATTGCAAAAATTATCGGAAAGTTCTCTGCGAACAATCAATTCATCAAGGAACGCCTCTTTATCCTCTGCACTTGTATTTGTTTTTAGAACTTCGATGGCAACTCTTTGTGCTGAAAGTTGACCAAAGTGTAAATATGGCGATAAGTTTGATTGCCCATTCTCATTCGGATTATTACGTTTGGAAGAGTAGCCATTAAGTTTCTCCTTTAAAAAAATACTCAATTTTCTTAAAGCCTCATCCTCTCCTGGAATAATCCAATCCACAGGTTTTATATGACTAAACGGATTCAACCACGATAACGCTTCGTGCCAATTCGTATGTTTTAAATCTATGATTTTAGGGTTATTCAGTTTAATATCAGGAAAATCGACTAAGAAAGCTGATAAGTGTTTTTTGATTTTTGGGCGGATGGTATATGCTCCGAACTCCAATTTTTCTGAGACATACCAACAAGGAACAATATTATGCGCATCAACCTCATGATGTGTAATTTGAATGGATTCATTTATGGCTTTTTTCCACTCCCTTTTTGTTGTTAACGGGTCAAAATCGGACACCAGTAACGAGGCCGAAATTTCATTGATAAATGCAGGCAGAGTGGTTATTGGATCTCCCTTGAGAAGTGTAAAATTAATACCAGAATTCAATAATCGCTCCTCAACTTTTTTTAAACCACGGAGCATAAAATCGTAGTGCCTAATATTTGCACCAGGGAATGTCTGGGCAAGTGTGAAAACTACGTGCAAGGGGGCTTTTGTCTCATTCGACTTTAAAATTGCATGGGTTAATGCCCAATTATCGGCCACCCTTTGGTCGCGCGACATCCAGTAAACAACAGGTCCAATAGAGTATTCTCCACTATTAAGTTCCCTAACCCGATGTTTGTTGATTTCCAATTTAGTCGACATCACATTGACATTGGTTATTTGTAAATTTAATGTTAAACTCAATACCTCGCAAATTCAATTACAATAAAAAAAGATTCTGGTACTTGCCCAGAATCTTAATAATAACGCTACATAAAACCTAATGTTTACTTTAAAGCTGCGGTTTTAACAATTTCATTTGAACGTAATAGAATATCAACGTACTGAGCCCTGCGATATGCAAACGGATCGTGTAGATTTTTCCTGGCCAATTTGCCCTTAAAATCATCAATCGACTTATAGCCTTTCTTATTCATCCAAGTCTCAATATCGCCTAACATTTTAGTGATATGCCCTACACCATTAGTGTATAAGGTACTAACAACCTGAAGCGAAGATGCCCCGGCAAGTATCATTTTAATGGCATCTTCTCCATTGGTAATTCCTGTATTAGCACATATATCGGCGGCAATGTTACCATAAAGTAATCCCGTAAATCTTAGCGATAGTCGCATATCATTATGCTCGCTAAGAATAATGGTTTGAATCAACTCCTCCTTCTCAATATCAATATCGGGTTGGAACAACCTGTTGAAAATAACAAAACCTTGTACTTCAGTTTCATCAAACCGCCTAATTACATCTAGTGGGTTGGTATAAAAGGGACTTAACTTAACACTAACAGGGATTTTTATTTTTTCCTTCACGCTTCTAAGCAAATCAACCTGCGATTGAATAATGGTTTTTCCTTCAACCTCAAAGTCTTTAGGGGTTGTATAAAAGTTTAACTCAATAGCATCAACGCCTGTATTCTCAACCTCGAGGGCATACTCAGCCCATGTATCGGGGTGCATAGCATTTAAGCTGGCAATAACGGGGATGTTAAGGGTTTCTTTGGCTTTTTTTAGTTTGCTTAAGTGCTCTGTTGGTCCAGCATGCTTGAGTGTAGGAAACAACCTAACCATTTCGGCATGGCGCTCGTTATACTCCTCTAGCTCATTTTCTAACTCCAAGGCTTCAAGCTGGATTTGTTCCTCGAAAAGCGATTTAAACACAACGGCTCCTGCACCGGCAGCCTCAATGGCTTTCAAAGTGTCTAAATTCGATGTAAGGGACGATGCACCCACGATTAGCGGGTTCTTTAAATCCAGTCCCAAGTAGGATGTTTTTAATTTTGACATGGTTTTTATCATTTTAAGGGTTAAATACTTGTTTCGCTAATTGACGAAAGAATAGAATTAACCAAATCATCCACTCCCTTAGGCCAACGGTAATCCGAAAAATTTTGGGAGTTAATTGCAATTACCAAGCCTTTATCGGGAGCTATGTAAACATATTGGTCGCCATATCCCGCGGCATATATAAGCGGTTTGCAATTCGTTTGTTTTCTGACCCACCAGTGCAAACCGTAACCAACACTGTCGGTGTAGTTAACGGACTGCTTAGCTGATTCCTCAATCCACTTTTTTGAAACTATTTGTTTTTCTGAATACTTTCCATCATTTAAAATCAACAGACCAACCTTAGCCATATCGTGGGTTGTTAGTGCTATTCCACCCCAAGCCGGTAGACTATTATTGGGATAATTATCCCAGTAATAGGTATTTATATGTAATGGCTTAAACAAATACTGTTTTGTTAATTCCTCGAATGACATTCCTGATGCCCTACTTAACACCTCTGCAACAACTTGCGATGCTAAACTGTTGTACTTAAACCTTAAGCCGGGCTCAGATTCAACGGGTAATTTAAAAAATGTCTCAACCCAGTTCTTATTGGTTTCGAGTAGTGCTATTAAACTGTTCGATACATAATTGTAAGGGTATTTCCACTCTTCCCAGGCCAGACCTGTTGTTTGGTTTAAAAGATGCCGAAGCGTAATTTTCTTTTTTAGGCTATCGTTCTTGAAAATATTAGCATACTCTGGAAAGTATGTGTAGATTGGAGTGTCTATCGATTTTATATAACCTTGTTCTAGGCATATCCCCACAAGTAAGGATGTTAGGCTTTTTGTGACTGAACTAATTGGATTTATAGTACTCTTGCTCGTAAAACCATAGTACTGCTCGTAAAGAAGTTTGCCCGATTGTCCGAGCACAACAATACCCGTTACTTTGCCATACACTCCACTCCTAATTTCAACATCAACTTTGGCAAGTAATTCATTGTTCAAAGAATAGGAATAAGTTGAACAAAAGGAGTGATCAGTTGAAACTAAGTTCAACACAAGAAAAAGAGCTATGATTCTGAAAATAACCATAATATAAAAATGATGTTTTACTAAAATTACTCCATTTCTAATAGCAAAGCAAAAGTTTGCAAACTATCTTTATTAAAAACCAAATAGTAGTGATTTAGTTCAATT
>CAZTVB010000205.1:0-5603 GCA_964616315.1 uncultured Rikenellaceae bacterium | reverse complement strand
CTATCGCGCGATAGTGTTAATGCCTCGTGGTAGTTTTCCAGCAAATTATTCTCAATGGCAATTGTATAGTAATTAATAATTATTGATGCAGCAGCATCCTCAACAGTCATCTGAAAGTTGACATTGCTTAACTCCTCAAGGGTTGAGTACTTTTGCTTGTTAGCAAACATCGCAAAGCCATCGAAGAGTGTCCAGTTTAGTAAAACTCCACCTGATAAGACGTAACTGGGATAACTAGAGTTTTTGTAGTTTGTTCCATCAGCAAATTCCTGTTTAATGTTGTAAAAGGAATTATTGCTCGAAGCCGATGCATCAACCTTTGGGATAAATCCTGCATTGCCAAGGGTGTTATTGTTATCGGCAATGGACAAATCGTTACGTGCAATTCGAATGGAGAAATTGTTTTCCATCCCAATTTTAACAGCATCGGAAAGCGCCAGGGTATCTTGACCGATAGTATAAATGCTTGTAAGCAAGAATACTATCATTAAATATGTTTTTCTAAAATTCATACCGTTCAAATCTTTCATTTTGAATTCTTTAACAATCAACTATCAACATTACGCTACTCCTCATCGTGTCTTATCACATTGGCTTTCTTTGTCGAAATATATGTGTATAGTGCAGGAATAACATACAGTGTTAGGACTAACGAGAATAGCAAACCACCAATAATTGTTATACCCATTGGTATACGGCTTGTTGAAGCGGCTCCTAGTGCAAGTGCAATTGGTAATGCTCCGAATATGGTTGCTAAACTAGTCATTAGAATTGGACGTAAACGTTGCTTTGCAGCAAATTCAACTGCTTCAAGTTTACTCATTCCCTGTTCTTTTTTCTGATTGGCAAACTCAACAATCAGAATACCGTTTTTGGTAACAATACCAATTAGTACAACAATGCCAATTTCGCTAAAGATATTTAATGTTTGACCAAATATCCATAGCGATAGCAATGCTCCTGCAATCGCAAGTGGCACTGTAAACATAATGATTAGTGGGTCGCGGAAACTCTCGAACTGTGCAGCTAAAATTAGATAAACTAGTACCAGCGCAAGGAAGAATGCAAATAGTAAACTGTTTGAACTTTCCTCGAACTGCTGCGATGTTCCGGTTAACGTTGTGGCGAAAGTATCGTCGAGTGTGGCTTTTGCAATTTCGCGCATTGCCTCAATGCCTTGTCCTAATGTGTAGCCCGGTGCAGGTGATGCGTTGAAAGTAGCCGATACGTAACGGTTGTAACGGTAACGTTGAGGTGGAATACTTTGCTCCGATGTTTTTATCAAACTACCCAAATCAACCAAAGCCCCATCGCTGGCACGTAGGTAGATGCCTTTCAAATCCGAAGGGTCGTCGCGGTAACTACGTTCTGCTTGTCCAATTACGTAGTATTGTTTACCATTTCTGATAAAGAAGCCGTAACGTTGACCACTAAAGTAAAGTTGTAAAGCTTCGGCAATATCCCTAACAGCAATTCCCGATGCACGAGCCTTATCGCGGTCAATCTCAACCACCAATTCAGGTTTGTTGAATTTTAGGTTAACATCAACCACTTGGAAACGTTGGTCGGCTTGTGCTTTTGCAAGAAACTCTGGAACAGCTTCCTTTAGTTTCTCAAAGTTTGGTGCTTGTACCACAAAGTTCACAGGTAGTCCACCTCCACGACCAGTACTAATAGTTTGGTCCTGAACAATGAATGCTCTTGCAAAGGTTTGTTTACGAAGAAATGCTGATATTTCATCGGCTATTTGGCCTTGCGATTTTTCGCGTTCATTGGGCTGTGAAAGCAACATCCTCACAAAACCGCTATTTCCACCGCCCCAACCTGGAGAGGTAAGTTGAATCATTGCTTTTTTCTCCGAAATGGTGTCGACAAATTCAGCCAGTTTAAGCATGTAGGCATCCATCGATTCGAAAGCAGTTCCTTCGGGCGCAGTTGCTTGAATTGATAGTCGGCTCTTGTCCTCCATTGGCGCTAATTCCGATGGAATTAATCGGCCAATTAAGAATATAATTAATAATGATGCAATCATTATTCCGATTGCCAACCATCGACGATTCATAAACCCTAAGAGCGAACGACCGTAGTAATCCGACAACCACTGAATTCCACTACCAATAGTTGCCATTATTTTACCTTCCTTATGAGTTTTCCGGAGAAGTTTTGTGCTCATCATAGGGGTTAGGGTAAGCGAAACAAATGCAGATATTAGAACGGCCCCAGCCACTACAACCCCAAACTCTCGGAATAAACGCCCTGTTACTCCACTAAGGAACACAATTGGCATAAAAACGGCAATCAGCGTGATAGTGGTTGAAATGATAGCAAAGTAGATTTCCTTACTTCCTCTATATCCTGCTTGGTAGTTATCCATTCCGAGCTCAACCTTGGAGTAAATATTTTCCATAACCACAATGGCATCGTCAACTACAATACCTGTGGCTAGCACAATTCCAAGCAGTGAAAGTACGTTTATTGAAAACCCGGCAAGGTACATTACAAAGAATGTTCCGACTAAAGATATTGGTATGGCAATAATTGGAATAAGAGTGGTTCGCCAGTTGCGTAGAAAAATGAAAATAACAAGAACAACTAACCCAAAAGCCAAAAGTACAGTTTCCTCAACCTCGGTAATTGCTTTACGAATTGTGATGGTTGCATCGTAGGCATAATCTAGCTTAATATCCTCCGGCAATTCGCGTTTGAGCTGCTCAACTCTTTTGTAGACCTCATCGGCAATGCTAACGTAGTTGGCTCCTGGCAAAGGTGTTACTGCTATACCAACCATTGGAATGAGTCCGTTGCCACGCATAATGCTACGCTCGTTCTCTGGAGCATAGTCGGCCTTGCCAACATCGCGGAGTTTTACAGGAATTCCACCCGCATATTTGATAATTAGATTGTTGAATTGGTCTGGAGTTTCAAGCCTGCCTAAAGTTCGGATAGATAGCTCGGTGTAGTATCCTTCAATTCTACCTGTGGGTAGTTCAACGTTTTCACGACTTAACGCATTACGAATATCAGTTGGTGTTACTCCAAACGATGCCAGTTTCTTTGGGTCTAGGTAAAGACGCATGGCATAGCGTTTCTCACCCCAAATACCAATTTGACTTACTCCGGATATTGTTTGTATACGTTCCTTGATAACGTTATTGGCAATATCGCTCATCTCCAATAAATCTCTCTTATCGCTCTGAGCGGTAATGGTTATAATTGTTTCAGCATTGGCATCGGCTTTGGAAATAATTGGAGGGTCAGAGTCTGGTGGAATATTTCGTACTGCTCTAGATACACGGTCACGAACATCGTTGGCCGCGTTATCCATATCAACCCCAAGTTCAAACTCAATGGTGATATTGCTTCGTCCATCGGAACTTGAGGAGGTGATAGACTTAATCCCCGCAATACCGTTGATTGATGCTTCCAAAGGCTCGGTTATTTGAGCCTCAATTACAGCAGAGTTTGCTCCAGTGTACGATGTTGATACCGATACAATTGGCGGGTCAACGCTAGGGTATTCCCTAACTCCCAGGTAGGAAAAACCAATAATCCCGAAAAGCACAACCACAATTGAAAGTACCGATGCTAATACAGGTCTGTTAATACTTACCGATGATATATTCACTTTAAAGAAGTTTTATCATTAAACTAATTTTCGAACCTTAAGAAATTTTGTAAGTTTTGCAATAACTTATTGCCTCTTTTCAATCACCTTAACGGTAAGAGGAGTGCCTGCTCGTAATGAGTTAAGGCCAGTAATCACCAATGTATCGCCCACGGTTAGGCCGTCTAATACTTCTGCTGCAACTCCTGTTCGTTCTCCAACAGTAATAATTTTTTTCTCTGCTTTTCCGCCTTTAACTACAAACGCGGTTTGGGTTTCCATATCAGGAACGATGGATTGAGGTGGAATCATTATAGCGGTAGGCAAATTCTGGAACAAAATATTGACCTTGGCAAAGGAGCCTGGGAGTATTTTACCATTCACGTTTGGAAACTTAGCACGAACCTTTAACGACCGAGTATTTGGGTCGATAGCCGATTCCGAGGCATAAATAAATGCCTGATAGTTAGTTGGTGAATCGCCAGCTGTAAACGCAACTTCAAGTCCGTTTTTTATATATGCTGAGTACCTTTCAGGAACAGAGAATTCAATCTTCAGTGGATTATCCTGAACCAGTGTGGCAAGCGTTGTATTTGTTGAGATGTAAGCACCCATACTCACGTAGCGAAGACCTATCCTGCCATCGAAAGGGGCACGTACTTCGGCTTTAGCTATTTGCGCTTTTGTTTGCTGAATTTCGGCTCTAATACCATCCAGCTTATTCTGTGCTGCTTCGTAGTCCTGAATACTAATTGCGTTAATCTCAATTAATCGTTTTTTACGCATTTCGTCGTCGGCAGCCAACTTTTCATCGTATTGCTTCTTTTGTAGCAAAGCATTGAGTTCGCTATCGTTGATACGGGCAAGTAGTTCACCTTTTTTTACATAGCTACCCTCGGTAAGGTTCATTTCAATTAGTTTACCAGACGATTCGGCTTTGAGTTCTACCTGCTCATTGGGTAAAATACTTGCAGGAACCTGAAGTGTGCGCTGTATAGGCTCCTCCTTTACAATTATTGCATCAACAAACATTCCTGCGCCACCTCGTCCTCCTTGAGGTTTACCATCTTTTTTTTCACCTTTACTACAGGAAACGGAAATTGCAGCAATAACTGCGAATGAACATAATGTCAAATACTTATATGTAGACATATCTATAACAATTAAATTTTGTACAAGTTATTGTAATTATGGACTGCAAAATAAATAAAAGGATTAAAATATAAACAGAAAAAAGATAAATAGGTTGAAGAGGAGAGGTTTTAGAATGTAGAATTAAGAATTTTGAATGTAGAAGTAAAAGTCACCAAAGGGGCGCAAGCAATAGCCCCGAGTTTTAACTCGGGGTAATAGTGCAAGGCATAAAAAAGCGATGCAAGTAATAACGTTTGTTTGAAAAAATGATGATTGTTTGCATCGCAATGGATAAATAATAGTATGGAACATAAATTTGACGCTTCCATGTCCTACGGACTATGGAAGGTCACTACTTAATAACTCAATATCATACCTATATCATTCTCAACTTATAAACCAGCCAACAGCGAGCAAGCAAAGCAATCTTTTTAAAATTTGAGATTCTATATCTTTTACTTAATAACTCGCTTGGCGAAACTCTTTTGATTTTTTTGAAAAGAGATGTGTAGTACTTGTATGCAACGTAAACACCTAACTGCGAATCGCGGTTTAGCTGCTTAATTCCAACGAAAGCTTCGTCGAAATCGGCTTGAATATCTTGCTCAATATCAGTTTTCTGCTTTTGGGTGAAATTATTAAAATCGACTCCAGGAAAGTAAACACGTCCCAAATCGTTGTAATCGTCGCGGATATCACGTAGAAAATTTATCTTCTGGAATGCTGCACCAAGTTTCTTTGCGGATGAGCATAGTTTATCGAATTCCTGCTGGTTGCCTCGGCAAAATACTTTTAAACACATCAATCCAACCACCTCGGCTGAGCCATAAATGTATTCACCTATTTCCTGATTATTGTACAATTT
>CAZTVB010000204.1:0-5613 GCA_964616315.1 uncultured Rikenellaceae bacterium | reverse complement strand
AAACCGTAAATATTGCCAATGGTAAAATTGAAAACCTTGATATCAAAGGGCGTCACGATGCTTGTATAGCATTGCGTGTTCCTGTAGTAATTGAGGCTGTAACGGCAATAGTGCTGGCCGATTTATCATCAAAATAAAAAAGGAACGGTTCCGTTCCATTTTCTTTGTCTAGGTAGCAGGATTCGAACCTGCCCCCCTAGAATATATAGCATTTATTCTTGTAGAAATTCTCTAAAAAAGGGCTCGTGAACTCATCGCCTTGCTCCCCGGTTCGAACCGGCAACCTCTTTGTATATTACAAATGAAAAAAGGGAACAGTTATGTTCCCTTTTTCTGTCGGGGTACCAGGATTCGAACCTGGGACCCCCTGGTCCCAAACCAGGTGCGCTACCGGACTGCGCTACACCCCGAATTGTAAAAATTTTGCGGAGAGGGGGGGATTCGAACCCCCGGTACCCCTTGCGAAGTACGACGGTTTAGCAAACCGTTGGTTTCAGCCACTCACCCACCTCTCCATGGGCCAACTGAAATTCTTCTCTCGACCGCTAATAGGTTTTTGAAAAGCCTGACAAAAGTATTAAAACATCTGTAATTTGCAAAAAATATTGCAAAAAAAAGAGGAGAAAAATACTTCTCCTCTCATTTCTAGGTGCTTAATTTTTATTTCTTTTTATTTTCATTACCTGGTTTGGCAATATTTTCGCGCATATTGGTATCAGCCTCAATGTTTTTCAACCTTTGATAATCCATAATACCCATATTTCCACTACGGAATGCCTCTGCCATTGCCATTGGAATTTGTGCTTCTGCCTCAATAACCTTAGCACGCGCCTCCTGAGCCTTTGCTTTCATTTCCTGCTCATAAGCAACCGCCATTGCACGACGCTCCTCTGCCTTTGCTTGAGCAATATTCTTATCGGCATTAGCTTGGTCCATTTGAAGCACTGCACCGATGTTACGTCCAATATCAATATCAGCAATATCAATTGAAAGAATCTCAAATGCTGTTCCAGCATCAAGACCTTTTTCTAACACTACTCTTGAGATGAAATCAGGGTTCTCAAGCACTTTCTTATGAGAATCTGACGAACCAATTGACGAAACAATACCCTCGCCAACACGAGCAAGAACGGTTTCTTCTCCAGCACCACCGACCAACTGTTTAATATTGGCTCTAACAGTTACACGAGCCTTTGCAATCAACTGAATACCATCCTTTGCAACGGCTGTTACAGGAGGAGTGTTAATTACCTTAGGGTTAACCGACATTTGAACAGCCTCAAACACATCGCGACCAGCAAGGTCGATAGCTGTGGCCATTTTAAAATCCAAAGGAATATTCGCTTTTTGTGCAGAAACTAATGCGTTAACTACTTTCCTAACCCTACCACCAGCAAGGTAGTGAGCCTCAAGTTGATTGGGGTTAAGTTCCAAACCTGCTTTTGTACCTGTAATCATGGCATCAACAATTTCCCTTGGCGGAACCTTTCTCCAACGCATAACTATAAGCTGAATAAGCGACATGCGCACATTGGACACTAACGCCTGAAACCACAATCCTAGTGGCACAAAATAGAGGATAATCCATAAGCCAACAATACTTACAGCAATTATCACAAGCAAAACACTAAGTTCACTCATAAAATTATTATTTAAGTTTTACAATTATTTTACTCCCTTCAACCTTAACGACCTCAATGGTTGACTGCTGGTCAATCATCTCGCCAAGTGCTGTTACCTCAACAATATTATCGTTGATTACAGCCTTACCCATAGGCGCCAAACGACTAACAGTAATGCCCACATCGCCAGGCTTGATAATATGTTCGTACTCCTCAACTGCCTTTGAGTCGATATTCGCACTCAAAGTGGCCCATCGCCAAGTCTTAGCCCTAAGCGATAAAGCAATTGTAGCCACAGAAGCGACCGCCGTGGATAACAAGATTATATGGCCAGTTGTAGTTCCAAACTGGCTATAGCCCAGATAAACTCCAAAAATAATAAGCACAAACCCAGCAATACCAGCAACAGTAATACCCGGAATAATCAGAAACTCTGCAACAAGAAAGATGAGTCCAATTACAATAAGAACAATGATTAAGGTCATTTTTGAGGATTAATTTAAATTGATAGTAGCACTTAACCCTCTTCGGTTTAACTCAACCATCATGCTCTCCAGCTCATCGCGCTCACCTCTGCGAACATCACACTTCCCCTTAAAGTGAGTAATAATAGCGCATTGCTCGGCTTGATTTGGCTCATGTCTGCACACATCAACAAGGGTTTCAATAACGAATTCAAATGTGTTCACCTCGTCATTATGCAGAAACAACGTGTAGTTTTCGTTTGTTTCCATATTCACCTCCTCTAAACTGAAAGTTTGTTCACGATGACTCATAGGTAACAATTTATTAAGATGCTAATATAGCTATTTTTTATCAAGTTCAATAGTTATAACCACAGCGTTTACAATTCCGCTTGCAACAAGGTTATCTTTCACTCGCTGAGCCTCATCCAAGGTGGAGTAGTTTCCAACTGAAAATTCCTTTTGCCCAAGTCCATTATCGGTTCTTGAAATTTCCTTGCCTGAGGCTATAGTCCTTATGGTTTTGGCTACATCGTCGGGTAATTCATTTTCGTAAACACCCACTTGTATTTTGTAGATTTTCCCGTTATCAACCTCAGTGGGTTTTGCAGCCTGCACAGCAGTACCCTCCAACGATTGCGCCCTCTGTGAAGTAATCTTTTTACCATTATACCACGCAATGATAAATGCATCTTTAAAGCCTTTCGACTTAACAACACCCAGCGCATTCTCTGCGCTTGAGTATGTGATTAAATTGCCAATAAAATACTTTGTTAATTTTCCAACACTTTCCCCAAAAACAGGCACCATTCCTTTGAAGAACTGAGGTTCGCGCAGGGTACTAAACGCTCCTATTTGAATTCGATATATTACTCCATCGGGCAATGGTGAATCTATTGGTATTGGATTCTCTTCATTATATACAGGCTTTTCCACCACACCAAAATCCGAAGGAATTTCCTGCTTTATGGCAATGTTTTGGACTGGCATAACCTCTTCCAACTTTTCAATTTTTGGGCCATCTGGAACAACTTGAACTACTTCCTGTTTTTTAGCAACTTCCTTAACTGGCTCTGCCTGCTGTGATGTTCCAAAAATGCTAGTTTCCAGTTTAATTATTCGGCTGGTCAACTGCTGCTCGAACAATTTCAAACCCCAAATCTTTGAGAAGGCCAAATCCAACTTCAACAAGGCCAACTCACGCATAAGTGATGCCTCAAAAGTACTCTCCACCTTCCCTTCATCACCCAGATTATTCATAATTGCTGAAGCAGTTCTTATATGAGCCTTTGATGCATTAATATCGTTCCGAATGGTTTCGTCCTTGGTTCCACTCTTTACAAGTGCAACGTGAAGACAATCGTTGTAAATAGTATATTTTTTCTCAAAATACTTCTCCATTAAGCTGCTATAACTACCCATAGCCGAAAGCATTGATTTGCTCTCAGTGTCGCAATTGGCGGGAACTGTATCCGAGGAACTATTGGAACAAGTCCTGAACTTATCCTTAGCAACAAATGCATTTTCTCTAGCCTTTACCAGTTGAGGGTATATTTGCTCAACAAGAGCAAGCCTATTAATCTCATCGTCCTGAAAAACAGTGGTGGCAAACTGTGCCTGATAAATATATTCAGGATTATCGACTGCAAAAGTAGCATCGGCCTTGCCTTGGGGTTTGCGTTTACCTGTGAGGTACTCCTGCTCAATTTGGCTTGCGCGAACAAACATCATATCGGCCTCTTTCTGCGCTGCAAGCATGTCATCCTCAACTTTCGTAACTTTTTTCTCAAGTTTTATCCGCTCCTCTGCGGTATCGATATAGTCAAAACCTTGACGCAACTTCTCAAGTCGAGTTATTAAAGAATCTGTTAACATTTGTGCAGCAAAGCCCTTTGCAATTACCCGGGCATACTCAGGGTCGTTTTCAACAGAACTGAATGTTGCTGGCTTTTTCTTCTTCAAATCATCAACCTTCTTTGCCTCAACATCTTTCTTCACCTCAACCTTCTTCTGCTCAGCAACAAAATTAGCCCCTACCATATTTAACCTTGCCAATGACACTAACTCCTTGTTCGATTTGGCGGAGCGACGAATTGGGTTCTCCTCATTCTTCATCAACACCAACTGAACGGTATCGGGCAAAAAGTTGCGGTTGGTTGCAAAGCAAACCAAACTATCGGCATCGCCTACCACATAAAGAAAATCGTCGAAGGGTGAATTGTATGGAAATCCCAAATTTTCGGCAGTGCTCCACAATCGGGTTTTAGGGTTATATACCGATTTGTAAATATCGTACCCACCCATCCCGTAATGACCTTTTGACGAGAAGTAAAGCGTTACACCGTCGGGAGCAAGGTATGGATAATCATCATCCAAGAATGTGTTTACCACATCGCCAATAACCTCGGGCTTACTCCAGTAGCCATCGTCCTGAAACTTGATTCGGAAAATATCCTTACCAAATGATGTGGAATTACCATAACTTGTATAGTAAACATAATCACCAACTTGAGGGTTCTTAGGATAAAACATCACTGATTGGTGATTCATCTTTTTATCGGTAGGTGTTAAAAGATTCTCCGGAATACTTGTAAAACTGCCGTTGCTAGGTGCTATTGAGTAGTAACTGTAAAAATCTTTCGATGTCAAACTTTTTGTATCGAGCACAGTTGGAGTGAAAATATATCGAGTTAAAAAACTCCCATTCTCGCACAGTGTTACCAAAGGTTCAACATCCTTTACTTTTATATCGCGCGAACCTCCGCTAATTGTAAATCGACGGTAATAATCTATTGCCTCGTTAAACTGATAGTTCTGCCTCAACGCCTCGGCCAGGAAAAAGTAAACCATATTAGGAACATTCGCGATAGATGCCTTTGTGAGGTATTCAATGGCCTTATCGATATTGCGAGTTCCCATTAAATAACAAATTCCTAGTGGATACTGAATATTGGGGTCGCGAGGATACTCTTTAATCAACTCATCATAAATACAGAGCGCCTGCGTAAACTGAAGTTTATTCAACAACGAATCAGCCTTAACACGTTGCGGATTCGATTGCGAGGCAACTGCATCAACCTCCTGCGAGTTGACCAACGCCGCTATCCCAAGTAATACTATTAGAAGAAATATTTTTTTATGATTCATAGCAAAATCGGTACTTGTTATGCAAAATCATTCAAAAATAGGTAGAAATTATGGAGAATACAAAACGACAATGGCATAAACACAAAAGGACAAACTAAAAACGAAACACTTAACGCAAGTTTTTACAATACTAATTGTCTTTCATTCAAAAACAAACTAATACATAATGCAAAGAATCCATTTTTCGGTAGGGTGTTTCTAAATTGACTTGTATAATTATTAAACGTAAATTGAATATTAACCATACTAAAGCAAACATAAGATGAAAATCAAAGAAAATATAGCGATAAGCGAAACTGGGTTTGTATTCAACCCAACCACTGGCGACTCATACACACTAAACGAAACTGGCCGAAAGGTTATTGCGCTTATTAACGAAG
>CAZTVB010000203.1:0-5667 GCA_964616315.1 uncultured Rikenellaceae bacterium | reverse complement strand
GATCTTGCCATAATTTACTTTAAGTTGATAATTGATTACTATGATAACCTGGAAAAGTGGTGTAAATTGAATTTAAACTAAACGAATAAATACGAAGAACTACAGGCTAATTGCAGACTATGAATTCAGTGCGTTCACTTTTCCTTGGTTGCAAAGGTACACAAATAAAATCTAATTGACAAACTAACTACTTACATGGTTCAAACACCGCCACAATAAAACACTGAGGAAAAAATACGCTATCGGTTTTTACCATGGTGCTATCCAAATACCTATAAACCGCCGTATCGTTTAAGTCGCCATTGTGTACGTAAATAATACGGCTATTACCTAGTTTACTTTTATCATGCATAAAATGATTAGCATCCCAATACCGAACAAATCCTTTTGCCTCCAGCAATGAATCGAAATTGGCATAATCCTCAAATATACTCCTATCGTAGTAGTACATAAAACCCAAATCGGTCCAGTATGGGTATAGCAAAACCTTTGTGCTATCAGTTTTATGCTGCTTAACTGCTAAAACGGAGTTTTTAACCTCGCGGTAGTAAAAATCCTTGGAGTTTATTTGAAGTTTCAAAAATAGCATTCCCAGCAATGCACATCCAACAATAATTGCAACCCTTTCCCGGAAAAGGTAGTTAATAAGTATTGCGGCAAACAAGTAAAGTCCAATGGTATTAAAAAGTATATAGCGGTTAATAAACATTGGCACCTTAAACGATACAAGGAACATTATTGTGTAAGGAATAAACCACCAAAGAAACACAACAG
The DNA here is from genome assembly GCA_964616315.1 of uncultured Rikenellaceae bacterium. Lineage (GTDB taxonomy): Bacteria > Bacteroidota > Bacteroidia > Bacteroidales > Tenuifilaceae > SB25. The sequence continues at coordinate 4,893 of CAZTVB010000203.1, read as the reverse complement.
CCAACTGACGCAATATTGGAATTTTACGCTTTGTGTAAATTGTATAGACTAAGCCAACTGCAACGGCTAGTAATAAAAAAATCAATATTTTCTTGGTGTTAAAAAACCAGTATAGCTGATGCACATACTCGAAACGCGATGGTGGTAAAATCCAGGTTCCCTGACTCGACTTAAAAAATTGTTTTATAAACACCACGGCCATTGGAGTAAAAAGAAGTGCCGTGGCAATAATTGCAATAAATACTCTGCGGAACACAAGCCTTTCCTTTAAATAAAGCAAACCAGCAATAAACTGTACAAACACCACAAACCAACCAAAGTAATGGCTATATACTAAAACAAAATTCCAGACCACTAAAGTTATTAAATACCGAATACTTTCGGGCTTAGCAATGAGCGATTGGAAGTAGTATAACGATGCAGCCGTGGCCAACGAGAGCAAAGAGTATGCACGGGTTTCGAGCGCAAAGTAAAAGTGATAGGTTGATAGAATGAATATACCCGAGGCAAGCAACGCTGTTGGTAAACTATAAAACTTTTTACCGATAAGGTATATAAAAACTGCTGTTAAAGCGTTGAAAATAAGTGGTAATATCCTTACCGAACCAGCCTCAATACCAAACAGTTTTATCCAAAAATGGAGCAAGACCATAAAAAGCGGAGGGTTAGGCTCGTTATTGGTCGGTAGTTTAATTATATCCCAGAAACTATGCTGAGCATGGAAAATGGTGAATGGCTCATCCAAACAAATATCGCGTGTATCGATATAGTAAAACTTCCAAAGGAAGGCGATTAGGAATAAAATAATAGGTAGATAAATATTAATAAATCTCTGCAGAGCTTTGCTTTGGCTATTCATACTTTTTTTATGGTTATTGAAAGCAAATTAAATTAATTGAAAAGTAATTACAGAACTAAAGTAATAAATAATCCCTAATCTGCATTGACAGGCTAAAACAGTAAGTATATAGGTTATTCCTCTTTTCTATCTTTCACCAATTGTAGGAATCTATAGCCCAAAAATATCGACCACACCGACCATCCCAAGTACAAAAATCGTTGCTTAAGGCCAAAGTAATTACTTAAGATATCTGGAAAGAATACAAAGAACCCAAGCATCATTATAGCAAAACTTATAATTGCAACCCATCGTATTTTGAGTAAATGCTCCTGTTTCCTCCATTGTAACAAAGCAAAAAATGGTGCTACCATAATTAGCATAAAGCCAAACCATACTCCATGAAGTTTATGGGGCATTGCAAAAATGGCTGGCCCAGCCAAAAATGAGTAACAAAAAATTAGTACAATAGGAATTATTGTCAAGTTTAACGCCTTACCCATTCGCCATAAGCCAATACCGAAAAAAACATTCAAAATAGACGATAGCACTAACCCCGTAGTAAAAATATACTGAGTTTTTGTACCCATTGCCCCTAATTCGCTAACCATATTCGATAAATGGCTATAATTTTCCAGAATTATACCACAAACCAAAGTTGTAAACCAAAACAGCAATGGACTTACAATACCAAAAATTAAAAGTGTTTTTGTTTTCATTCCTACCATTTATAAAATGCTAATTGTTAATGAAATTCAAACTATAAAACCAAAGTGTTTCACAAAGATAACAAAGTCCAGTTTGTTATCTAAAATAGAGTATTCCCAGTAATTGCAGAGTACACATAATAAGATAGACCTGCGTTTCATTACAAAAAACAAACGCGTCCTGAAGACGCGCTTGAACATTGACAATTAGTTTTTACTTTAACTCGAACTTACAAAGTATAGAGTACTCTATTTTAATCTTCTCAAAATCCACGTTCAGTGGTTGCGAGTTGGTGTTTGAACCAGAAATGCTCGACATACCCCGAATCATTATGGAGTTTGATGCACCAGGTGCATATCCAACTCTTGGTTCAATCTCCTGAATAAAAATTGCTTTGCCAATTGTTTGTCCAATGGCGTTAGTGAGCGATTCAGCCTTTTCTTTTGCTGCCTTTATAGCATTTACCTTAACCTCTCGTCGGAAATCTTCTATTTTACTATGGTCTACCCTATCAATCGATACATTTGAAATACCTATCTCCTCCAAGCCAATTAGAACTTTACTAGCGGTTTTTGCATCGTTAACCAGAATCTGGTACTCCTTGGTTAAAAGTATCTCTGTTTTCGAAATTACGTAAAACTTATAGTTGCTCGAGAAATCCTTAATTAGCAGGTTCTTTGAAATATCTATACCAATCTCCTTTAGTTTTGCCACCATTTTTGCTTCCAAATCCGATACTGAAATCTTGTTCTTTGTATCTTTCTCGTTAAGTAGAACCTTAAGGTAAATCATATCGGGCGTAATTTCCATTTCGGCTTTACCGGTTACCTCAATAAAGTTAGTGTCAATAAAATTCTTTTGTCCAAATGCAAAAGTTGATGAAATCATTAATACAAAAGCAATAATTAGATTTTTCATGATTTTTAATATTTACAGTGTTATAAGTTCAATTTTACATATAAAAATTCAACAAATGCGAATGCTATGCCTTAATTAGTGCTAAATTTTGAATAATAGCGTAATAGAAAACTACGCTTATCTGGCTACATATTTTAAAAGTAGAAATTACTCAATAACCTCCATCACCACCCTAAATCCAACAAAGGGGCTTGGGGCTTTGTAGTCCTGGCTTTTATTAACATGGCTCTCCTCCTGTGTATTTCCCCAGCCACCGCCTTTTACCTTATCGTCGCTGGTTTGCTCGGCTGCGTTGCCAATAATATCGAACAAACCTAACTTATTGGGCTTATAACTACCTACTACCGCTGCAAAAGGTGAACCATCAAAAAAAGAGTCCAAATGATTCTTTGAGTAATCAAAAATTACAAGATTGGCTAATGGTATAACTTTGCCTTTCTTATCCAGATAGTATGGAACCGCATTATCCCAAGGTAGCGGTATTCCGGGTAGCGGGCTTGAAAACTCCAACCACTCCTTCTCGCTAGGCAACCTAAACTTGACCTTTCGGAATTTTTTCTCCTTTAAAGTAGTATACTGCGCAGTAAGCCATTCGCAGTATTTATCCATTGACTCTTTACTAACATTTACAACAGGATGCTTACCATATGCAGGATGCGCATGGTAATCCCTCTCAAATGGGGAATTATATGCATACTCAAAACCTTTTGTCCAAAGTGCAGAATCGGGTTTTAGCATTTGGTAATCCTCCGCCTTAAGCGTTGGGTAAACGCTCTGCAAAAACGCCTTGTAATCCCCATTGGTAACCTCGTAGGCCGATACATAAAGGTTATTGGAGAATTTTACATAGTTATCCTCATCAATAACAGGTTTGCTCTTCTGCGCATTGGATGCTAGGCAAGCAGAAATTAGTAGAACTAGGGTCAGTGAATTTTTCATAGGTTTAGTTTTCTGGTAAAAACGTATTTTGTTGTAGTTTATTTTAAAAGTAGTAATTCTGAGTTAATATGCACTATTATCATGGTATAAATTATAAAAGCGTAGCAAGACACTACGCTTTATATGAATTTTTGCACCATCCCTGACCGCTATTTCGGTACAGTTAAGTTGCAGATCTAGCCGAACAAGTGAAAACTAGTGCTTACTTATACCCACATTTTTGAACTTTAATTTTAATTGGATTAAAACTTATTACAGCACCTGTCCTACTACCAGCTTCATCTCCATGAGTATCTCCAGTAAACTCAATCTTATATGCTGGGGCAGCACTACCGTAATAGCGTAAATCAGGATTTTCATTACTGTCAATATACCGATCGGATAAACTAGGTTCAAGATTAAAACCTACCATTATCATATCAGGATCAGATAACTTTGCAATTGGAAAAGTTTTTGTTTCAATAGCCTGAGTATAATCCTTATGTATTTTAGAAAAATCATCAGGACATTCCCAAGCATCCATAAATACAGTAGCGTTTAGAATTTTCCGGGAAGGGTCAATACTCAAATACATACTAAATTCAATACAGGGGCCATTGCCTTTAAATTCAGTATCGGGGTGTCCTCCATATCCACTATTGACAACAGCAGTTGGAATAAATGTTAAAGGCTGAAGAACAAATGTTGAATCCCATGTATTGCATTCAAGTACTTTTTCATGTATAAGTATTGGTATTTCGCATTGAATTTTATTATCCCAACTAAGTAATATTTCTTTAGCATTCGGAGGCAGATTTGCACCTGAGCCAGTTAAATCAAGTACTGCATGAAAATCACTTATTATGGAAATAGCGGAAGAAATATCGTACTCAAAAAGTCTTAACGGATTAAATAGTTCATAGGTATTAGTTACCACATTCTCCCTAAGCCAATTACGAGATAACGGTTGCGCAATAATTGCGGCCTGATATCTTTTGTTCATTTCAGTATGAAAATCAACTTTACCGCTACTAGCTTTTCCTTTAAATACTCCATAGGTTTTATAACTGGCTGTAATAGGAAAAGAACGTAAATCAAAACCATAAATATCAACCTTTAGACGACGCACGTCATCTAGAGACATATCTACTGCCGATGGGACTATATCGCAGATAAAGGGTCTAGCTGGTTCCTTTGAAATTAATGGTACCTGATATCGTTTTAGAGATTTTTTTTCGAGAATGGCGTTTAAAGTCTCGGCCATTTCATTACGAATATCAATAAGTTCCCTTCGAATCTTTATGCGTAGAAATTCGGCATTACAGCGGACTTCAGAACCCGTAGAAAGCACAGCATTTCGTGTTAAATCGGTAATTTCAGTCCGAATAGTTGATTGAATATCCTTGGATACTTCTTTTTCCAAGTTGGACACTACAACTTGCCAATCTGCAGATTGTTGTGATAGCGAAGCAATAGCATTATCCATGCTACGAATAGCCTCACCCATTCGG
>CAZTVB010000202.1:0-5711 GCA_964616315.1 uncultured Rikenellaceae bacterium | reverse complement strand
TGGAGGAGGTTGATGTTATTGTTGCAACCATTGCATTTGGTATGGGTATAGACAAACCCGATGTTAGGTTTGTTATGCACTACGATATACCTAAGAGTTTAGAAGGTTATTACCAAGAAACTGGCCGAGCTGGTCGCGATGGAGGCGAGGGACAGTGTATCACCTACTACAGCTACAAGGACATTCAGAAGTTGGAGAAATTTATGCAGGGTAAGCCTGTATCGGAACAGGAAATTGGCAAGCAACTGCTATTGGAAACCGTTTCGTACGCAGAATCATCGATGTGTCGACGTAAATCGCTATTGAATTACTTTGGAGAGGAATACACCGAGGAAAACTGCGGAACATGCGACAACTGCTTGCATCCAAAAACTCAGTTTGAAGGACAGGAGCAACTGCAAATGGTTCTTGAAACCATTATTGCAATAAACCAGAAATTTAAGGCCGACCATGTTATTAATATTCTTATGGGGAATGTTACTGCGGCCGTTAAATCGTACAAGCATAACAAACTCGATACATTTGGAGAAGGAGCCGAGAAGGATCAACGTTTTTGGAACTCGGTTATTCGTCAGTCATTGGTAATGAAATTCATCGATAAGGATATTGAGAACTATGGTCTTTTATTCATAACTCCAAAAGGTCAAGAATTCCTAAAGAAACCTTACGATATAATGTTCTCCCTCGACAACGAGTTTGAGGAAGGCGAGGATGATGAATCCATTGGAATGCCTATGGATAAAGGAGGATCTGCCGATGATGAGTTGTTGAATATGCTTAAGGATTTAAGAAAAAAGGTTGCCAAAAAGAAAAACCTTCCTCCTTTTGTCATATTCCAAGACCCCTCGTTGGAGGATATGTCGATTCAATACCCTATTACCCTTGAGGAATTGCAAAATATATCGGGTGTTGGAGCTGGTAAAGCTAAACGTTTCGGACAAGAATTTATCGATTTAATAAAATCGTATGTTGAGGATAAGGATATTATCCGCCCTCAGGATATGGTGGTTAAATCTGTTGCCAACAAATCGTTACTGAAGGTTTATGTAATACAGAGCATCGACCGTAAGTTGGATTTGAATGATATTGCCGAAGCCAAAAACCTAGAGATGAATGAGCTTCTTAACGAAATAGAGGCAATTGTAAACTCTGGAACAAAAATTAACCTCGATTACTATATCGATAAGGTTGTGGATGAAGATAAGCAGGATGAGATTTTTGACTATTTCCAAAACGAGGCTGAAAGCGAAAGCATTGAGGATGCTATAAGTGCGCTAGGAGAAGGAGATTACACCGAGGAAGAAATTCGCTTGATGCGTATTAAGTTTATGTCCGAAATGGGGAACTAATCTTTAAGTATATCCTATACCGTAATGTCTTCTATACTAAAAGTTGACTCGCTAAGCAAATCCTTTGGTTCAATTAAGGCCTTAGATAAACTGAGTTTGACCATATCGAAAGGCGAAGTGGTTGGAATTCTTGGCCCTAATGGCAGCGGCAAAACAACTTTTCTGTCATTAATTTTAGGCATAAAAACTGCCAATTCGGGTAATTTTAGTTGGTTTAGTGAACCTCAAGGAAAACTTGTAAACAGTAAGTTGGGTTCGTTACTTGAAGTTCCTTATTTCTATCCATATTTATCTATCGAAAAGAACCTTAAAATAACAGCCCTTTCGCGTGGTTATGGACTTGAAAGTATTGCTGATGTTTTGCATCAGGTAAATTTATATGAACGACGTAAGGCACCTTGTTATACCCTATCGTTAGGAATGAAACAAAGGCTTGCGCTTGCGCAAACCTTGCTAGGAAACCCCGAGGTTCTTGTGCTCGATGAGCCCACCAACGGGTTAGACCCCGAGGGCATTGCCGATGTAAGAAAAATCATTAAAGACCAATCTTCTCTTGGAAAAACAATAATTATTGCTAGCCACAATCTGGACGAGATACAAAAGGTTTGCTCGCATGTTGTGATCCTTAAGAATGGAAAAGATATTGCCCATGGCAAGGTTGAGGAACTTCTCAGCATAAATCAGGTAGCGATAGTTGAAACTCAGCAAGTAAATGAGCTGAATGTTTTGCTAAATGAAATTAAGGGCTGTAAAATTCTCGAAAAAAACATTACAGGATTTGTTCTTACGTTCGACAATCAGGTTAATGTGACAGAATTCAGCGCATTACTCTCTAACAATGGAATTACACTTAATAGGTTTGAGGTTAGGCGCCCCACCCTTGAGGAGTTGTTCCTAGGCATTGTTAAGCAAACTAATTCCTAAGAGAAATGAAGAATTTGCTTAAAATAGAACATATAAAAACTGCTCATTACCCAACGTTTTGGGCAATTCTGCTACTTCATACATTTTTCTTTTTTGCCATAATAGCGTTAGGTGCAAATTTGAATATTAACATTCAAGGAGTTCAGGTTTTCAAACTTTTTGCTAGCAACTATATTTGGGGAACAACCGCTTGGATAGCCAGTTGGTTTAATCTGCTTTTAGCCATTATGCTCATAGTGCTTGTTGGTAACGAATTACAATACAGTACATTTCGACGCCAAATACTTGATGGGCTAACTCGAAATCAAATAATTCTTGGCAAATTAGTTCTGATAGTAAGTTTATCGGTATATGTAATTTTATTGGTTACCTTAACAGGTTTTACTGTTGGGTTAACTTCTGGAGAGACTTGGCTTAACGGTTATTTTCATGGATTTCGGTATGTTTTGGTTTTAGGTGTGCAGTCGCTCGCGTATATGACGCTTGCAATGTTACTGGTGCTAGTTTTCAGAAATATAGCACTTGCCATTATCACATATTTGCTCTACTTTATAATGATTGAGCCAATTATCAGAATATTTTTCCCCGATAACATTGATGTCTTCTTTCCAATGAAGTTGATATCCAACCTAACCCCTATGCCCGATTTTATGGGTATGCTTACCGAAGAATTCACAAACATGCAAGGCGTTGACCCCAATAGCGTTCAGCAATTACAATCAATCCCCGATGGAATTCCCGTTTCTTTATCGGTTCCTGTATGCTTGGTGTACATTGCGATATTTCTTGTTTCATCACGCCTTATCCTCAAGTATAGGGACTTATAAAAATCTTGCGCAAAAACTATTCTTTCTAAATTTTCAAAACCAGAATTGATTTTGTACCGATAGGGTTGTATATTTGTTAGTAATCGAACCCTAAAGGTAATGGCTATGAAAAAACTTCTACTACTTGCTTTTATAGCAATATCTATTTTTGCACAAGCACAAGCACAAACCAAGCTAACCAACGACACTCACGGTTTTATTCCCAATGAGCGAAACCCCATGGTACTTACAAACTACGTTGAGCCAGGAAACTTTGGCAAAAATGTTATTTGGGATTTCACCAACCTGCAAGTAACCAACACTTTTGAGGGTTTAATCCTGGACACATACCTCTCGAAGTGCTGTAATCTATTCTCTAAAGGCAATACTGTCCTTGAGGAATTTGGAAACTTCTTTGTATTCGAAACATCAGCAAATAGGCTGGAACAGCATGGATTTCTCTCATCAACAGGAAGCACTAAAATAGTATATACAAAACCTTTTGTTAAAATGCAGTATCCGTTCACCTACGGAAGTCATTTTGAGGGAAATTTTGAGGCCGACTATATTATAAATGGACAGAAAACAGGAAAACTTATTGGTACCTACAAAGTAGAAGGCGATGCAAAAGGGAAACTCAAACTACCCAATGGCAAAGAATTAAGCAATGTACTTAGGGTGAAAGAGGTTAAATCGTCGAAACAAATTATTAATGGAACCACTACCTACTTTGAGGATGTTACCTACCGCTGGTATGTTCAGAATCACAGATTCCCTGTTCTTGTGCTTATTAAAAGCACATACAACTATAGTGGAACACCTTCTGTAACCACAAAGGCTGCATTTAACAGCAATATTATTAGCACAACATCAAATGTTGATTTGCAGAATGACGATTTAAAAATCGACATATACCCAAACCCTTACCAAGGCAGAGTTACAATAGCATATAATCTGGAAAATACTGCAAATGTTAATATATCAGTTTTCGATTTGACCGGAAAGCTGGTTGCCGTTGTAACTAATGGAGTTGAAAGTGTGGGTCAACAGCAGCATTACTTTTCGGCTGTGGAGTTGGGAATGTCTACGGGCGCATATATAGTTAAATTACGAATAGATAATAAAGAAATATCGAGGAAGATACTCGAGATAAAGTAAACTCATAGGTCCTCCCATAAAATCCCGACTTAAAAATCGGGATTTTTGTTTTACTTGTCACAAATGCTATTTCCAGTCTCTATCAAATGCGATAAAAAGTTTGAAGGATACACCATGATTAAAGAATGTTCCTGTTATATCAAAACCTAAATCCTTATTTGTATCAGCAGCACCGCCAAATGGGATCATTCCTGCTCCCTCAAAATCGTAACCAACTGCGAAAACGTATGCTGCAGGGCCTGTTCTGAAATAGTATCGAAAACCTACCGAAAGGGAATAATGAACCATAACATTAAAGAATTTACTGGTAACAGCCGTTCTTCCTGGATTTAATGCTTCGGCCATTTTTACACCATAATCGGAAATACGGCCTGGACCAAAGCCTAACTTATCTTGAGTTGAAGCATAAATTCCGAACTTCATTGCGGGTCTCCCTGGAATTATTCCGTATCGCCCGCCAGTTGTATACAAATATCTTAGGATATCGAAACCACCTTGAATGTTATATGATCGTACTTTATATAGTGTATCGTAGGCTGTTACACCAAATTTTTGATTTTCCCGACCTCCTTCGGTAATCAGCGTTGCTAATTGAACAGGATAACCCATCGAGGTATATCCAATACCCCAATAGAAACCAAGAAAATTCTCCTCAGGTATGACTTTCCATTCGCCATCAATATAGCGTTTCTTGACAAAAAACCTTATTAAGTCGATATTAAAATACTTATTGGAAAATTCACGTGTAGAGAAGAATCCATCTGGAAGAGTCCCTTCCCATTTTAAATTACCCTTCATACTGGATGTTTGTAATCGAAGCATCATATTTCTATAGCCCAAATAACCTCCCCATCGGTAAACCTTGCCAATTATGTTATTCTCCATTTGTGCCGAAAGTCCCATCCTAACACCAATTCTAGGAATACCAAAATTACCCTCATAGGTAGTCATGGTGGACAATTTAAAATTTAGTTTCAAGGGTTTACCAAGAGTCTTCTCATCCGTAAACTTTACTTTCCAGTTTAACCCAGGAATGTATGAGATACCGATATAAGTAGGTAAAGTGTCCTTCTCGGTTGCGAAAACACTACACCCAACTATAAAAACCAATAGGGTAACTAATAATCTTTTTATCATAAAATTTGGATTAGTTTGGTTACAATAAATGTATTACCAAATTGCATCTAAGTCAATATTCAACTTTACTGCTTAAACTATATTTTTATAAGAGTAAAACCGTTGCTTATAACTACCGCTATTTTGTTGACGAAAAGTTATTTATGAATGTTTTAATAGTTATCAACAATACTCGTTTTAAAATTAGGGTTTAACTAACTTCGCAGGAATGGATTTTATTATTAATTGAACTTATAAGTGTTTGCAAATCAATTTTGAATAAATTCTTAGGAAAAATCAGATATCTAGATTCTGTAAAATGGGAAAATTTGTTCATCTGCACGTTCACACGCAATAC
>CAZTVB010000201.1:0-5732 GCA_964616315.1 uncultured Rikenellaceae bacterium | reverse complement strand
TACTTTAGCATTTTAGAAAATTGGTTAAATGGATTCCAAATCAACCCACACTAAAAATAAATGGTATAGGGCAATAGTCCGTTTATTTATACTGTCATCACTAACGTTTTTAGTAACCACCATAATTTTAACTATACTGCTTTCGTTTATCAACCCTAACCTAACTATGCTTATGGTTATTAAACGACATTCTACCAATGAACAAGGTGGCGGTGAGAGGATCCGGAAAAATTGGGTTAGCATTGAAAATATATCACCCAATGCAGTGCTTGCCGTTTGCGCCGCCGAGGATGGCAAGTTTATGGAACATAACGGCTTTGATTGGGAAGCCATTAATAAAGCGATGAAAAATAATAAAAAAGGAAAAAAACTACGAGGAGCAAGTACAATATCGCAACAAACGGCTAAGAATCTTTTTTTATGGCCTAAACGTTCGTGGGTTAGAAAAGGACTAGAGGCATATTTCACCTTTTTAATTGAAACTTTCTGGAGCAAAAAAAGGATAATGGAGGTTTACCTTAACGTTGCAGAATTTGGCAAAGGAATTTATGGTGTAGAAAAAGCATCGCAGATATACTACAAAAAATCGGCAAAGCAACTTACCCGACACGAATCGGCTATGCTGGCCACGGTTCTTCCATTCCCTTCCAAAAGGAATCCTGCAAAACCTAGTAGCTATATGTTCCGGTATCAGAACACTATATTGCGCAATATGAATGGTTTAGGGCGAATAGATTTGGAAAATAAATTGGAAATCGCGAACAAAAGTAAACGAAACAAGTAAACCCCAGAACTCTTGAAAAAAATACTAATAAAACTTTCATTTTTGCTTTGGGGAATTATACTCACCAATACCTCACTCGGACAACTTAACAAGGCTTACTTTTTCTTTAAGGGAGAGGAACTGCTATCTAAACAAAAATTTAACGAAGCCCTCCCCTACTTAAATACCTTAATAGGCATCGACTCCACCATTTACGAGGGATGGTTCCTACGTGGAGTGGCGAAGTACAATCTTGGCGATTTCTATGGTGCGATTTCAGATTTTGATAAAACAATAAAAATCAACCCTGTATTTGCCCAAGTTCATCACTATAAGGCAATAGCATTAAATAGAGTTTCCCAACATAAGCAAGCCCTTGTTGAAGTTAGAGCTGCTTTAGAGCTAAAACCGAACTCCCCCGACTTTCTTTTCATTGAGGGCATAACCCATTTTCAAATGCAGGATTATCCAAAAGCTATAGAGATATTTAGCAAAGTTATTCGATTGGACAGTTCGAATCCTGATGCTTGGATTAACAGAGGTTCTGCACGTTTGCTTAGTAGTGATACTTTAGGTGCTTTAAGCGATTACAATATTGCAATAAAAGTCAACCCCTTCTATGCAAACGCATACTCGCGTCGTGGAATACTAAATGCTGAATTAAACAAACCTACACTGGCCCTAACAGATCTAAATCAAGCCATTAAGTTGGATTCATTATCAATTGATAATTACTTTAACCGCGCCCTAGTATTCTACAACCTAAAACAACCTAAAAATGCATTAGCCGACCTTAACAAAGTGCTCTCTATTGATTCCAAATACTCCCTTGCACTATTCAACAGGGCAATTATTAATTACCAAATAGATAACTGGCAAATTGCCCTCGACGATTTAACCAAACTTACCGCACTTAACCCCGAGAATGTTCTTATTCATTACTACCGAGGTTCAATCTACTACGAGAAGAAACAATACCAAAAGGCAATCAACGACTTTACAACTGCAATCAACATATTCCCCGATTTTGCTAACGCATATATCAATAGAGCCGATGTTAAAGTTCAGATTGGCGATTTAAAAGGTGCCGAAATCGACTACAACACTGGGAAACAACTTATTGAGAAGTATAAAGGAACAAACCAACAGAACTTCGCATCGATATTGGACTCAAGTGGCAAGTTTAACAAATTGATATCGCTGGAAAGGGATTTAAATTCCGCATCGAGGCTCAGCATTATGCAGAATAACTTTAAGGTTACATCAGCATTTATGCCGATGATGAGGCTTTGCCTGAATTATCCTACGCAAAAAGTTGCCCTCATCTTCGAAAAAAATGAATGGCTCGATTCCATAAATAACAACTTACCCGAAAACTATAAACTTACACTAAGCACTAAAACAGACAATAGAGCGAAGGAAATCTCTATTCAAACTATCGATTCAGTTTTGAATAAAAATCCCTACAGGTCATTACTCCGAGGTATAGTTCTGAACGAAAAAGGCAGATACGCCAATGCTAAAGTTGAGTATCAAAAAGCGGTTCAAACTGATAAAGCCAACCCATTAATACAAATGAACCTGATAGCATCAAATACCGATATGGCCCGATTTATTGAGAGTTTCGGTGATGAATCCAAAACACTTGCAGTACTAGCAAAACCGACCACCGATGTAAAAAATAGCACATCTTACACTGCTTATACAGAAGCCATTGAAGACCTAAAAGAACTTTTACCTCTGGCCGACAAAGCAACTATTGGCTACAACATCGGGGTGGTTTATACACTTGCAAACAATTTCACTGAAGCCATAAACTGGTATAGTAACTCTATTGCAGAAAATAAAGGGCAGGCAAGCGCTTACTACAACAGAGGCTTGGCATACCTATTAACAGGAAGCCATAATCAAGGCTGTATAGATTTAAGTATTGCTGGTGAACTTGGTATTCCCGAAGCCTACGATGCACTAAACCGTTTCTGTGTAAAATAGTATTTTCAATACAAATTGATTAAATTTGATATGTTAGATTCTGCAACTTTATTGCTATAATCATAACACTTCATTAAACTAAACATCAATTAAGGGCTTCAAAAGTAAAAATCAAATAACCATAATCATGAAGAAACTATTCATCGTTATTTCTTTCTTTTTTGTTGCACCATTATTTTTATTGGGGCAAACAAAACAGAAGGTTGACTTAAAGCAACTTGACAAGTACTACGAAAAAATGGTAACCGATTGGGGTATTCCAAGCGCATCAATAGGCATAGTTAAGGATGGTAAATTGGTTTATGTCGGGGCTTTTGGAACTCTTGAGCAAGGTAAAAACATAAAACCCGATGGTAATACTCTTTACGGAATAGCCTCGAACTCCAAGGCATTTACCGCTGCAATAATTGGAATGCTTGTGCAGGAAGGTAAACTTAACTGGAACGATAAGGTAAAAAAATATCTTCCTTACTTCGAGGTTTACGACCCTTGGGTAAGCAACAATGTTACAATTAGGGATCTATTAAGCCACCGAGTAGGTCTTGGCACCTTCAGTGGCGACTTAATTTGGTACAAATCGGACTTTAGCGCAGAAGAGGTTGTTAAGCGCTCTAAATATCTTACTAAAGCATTCGACTTTAGGGCAGGCTATGGATACTCTAATGTAATGTATATTGCAGCAGGAGAGGTTATAAGATCTGTCACGGGGAAGAGCTGGAGTGAAAATGTAAAGGAACGAATATTCGAGCCACTTGGAATGACCCGGACAGTTACCTCTCCCAAGAAACTATCAGAAAAAGGGAACTTCGTAACTCCTCATGCATTAGAAAACAATGTCAACATTCCTATAGAATGGGTTGACTGGGAAGAAATTGGAGCTTTAGGAGGCGTTATTACAAGCGTTAACGACATTTCAAAATGGATGATTTTTATGCTAAACCATGGAATTAATGGCAATGATACCTTACTCACTAAATCAACAATTAACATGCTTTGGACCCCTCATTCAAACTTTGTTGTTGACCATACTTCAAAATACGACCAAGGACGACACTTTAGTGCTTACGGATTAGGCTGGGGGCTCGGTGATTTTAACGGTAGGTTAAAAGTTTCGCATACTGGAGCAATTGACGGGATGATTACCGCTGTAACCCTAATTCCCGACGAAAATTTAGGTGTTGTAGTATTAACCAATGGAATGAAGAGCCCTATCACTGCAGCTACCAACTATGCTCTCGACCAATTTATGGGTACAGGAAACAAGGATTGGTCTACTGAACTACTTGCCAGAACTAAAGCACGTGAAAAAGCCGACGACAGAATATCCAGCAGAATTGAAAAAAGAGTAGCCAATACAACACCATCATTATCTTTGGATAAATATGAAGGAACTTACATGTCCGATATTTTTGGTAAAATATGGATAATACAAAAGGAGAATAAACTTCACCTAAAGTTTGAACACTCAGAACAACTATCAGCAACTCTTGAGCACTGGCATTTCGATGTTTGGAAAATTAACTGGGATTACCCACATGCCTGGTTCAGTTTTGGTACAATAAAATTCAACATGGATAACAATCTGAATATTAAAGGCATGGACTTTGACGTTCCGAACGACGATATCTTTTTTGAAGAGTTAAAACCCTACAGAGTCAAAGAAGAAATTAAAAAATAAATAAATAAAAGCGGCCAAAATTGACCGCTTTTTTTATACTTTCATATTACTTTCTTTTCTTTGATTGGCCATAATGGTAACCATAACCATAATTATATCCATAATAGCCATAGCCAAAATACTTAGTACTTAAATCATTGGCAACTATGGCCACCTTCTTAAACTCTTTCTGAGATATCGAAGACAAAATTCTTTGTACTCCACTTATCCTACTGTGCTTGAATCGAACTACAAATAATAGTAAATCTGACTGCTGTGCAATAACATAACTGTCAGCCACAATACCAATAGGTGGAGAATCTATAACTATTATCTCATATTCATTCCTGAGTGTTTCCAACAATTCCAACATTCTAGGAGAATCTATCAACTCTGTAGCATTTGGCGGTACCAATCCCGAAGAGATAAACCACAAATTCTCAACCTCAGAAGGAGAGATCATCTCTTCGTAGGTAGAGTTATAACTCAAATATGCACTTAACCCTTTCTCCTGAGGCAGATTATTAAAAAACTCTTTTTCAGGTTTTCTTAAATCACAGTTAATCAAAATAGTTTTGTGTCCAGCTTGCGCAAAACTCGCCGCTATATTTCTTGACACATAACTCTTTCCCTCACCTGAAAATGTTGATGTAACAAGAATAACTTTGGATTGCCCACCACCAATTAAGAACTTGATATTGGTTCTTAATAGTCTATAGGAATCTGTAAAAATTGAGTTATGTTCAGTTTTTACTATAAATGGTTTATCGTTATCGGAATGAATCAACTCCCCTATTATAGGAAAACCAAGATTTTCAACCTGACCATACTCCTCAAACTTATCAAGAAACTGAGATCTTAGATAAATCACAATAAAGGGTAGAATAGTACCAAAAAAAATTGCTATCAAAAAGTTCAACCTCCTATTAGGCGAAACAACTTTGGCTCGTTGAGCAGAAGCCCCATCTAATACCTCATTTTCAGGGAAGTTTGAAGCAGAGGCAATTTGCAACTCCGAACGTTTTGTTAATAGAAATGTATAAATTTCATCGTTTAACTTGAAACTACGTTGAAAAGACAACAACTCTTTTTCTTTTTCAGGAATCTTTGCAACTTCACCCTGATACTTATTTATTCTTTCATCAACATTCTTAAGTGCAATTCGCGCTGAATTAATTAGTCCATTAATAGTCTCAAGTATCGTTCTCTTCCTATCCTCAATTTTGTGATCAATAGCTCCAATCATTGGATTATCCTTCTTGCTATTGACGGTAATCTCTGCTTTTTCAGAATAAAACTGTATCAGTTCCAACACTAGTT
>CAZTVB010000200.1:0-5747 GCA_964616315.1 uncultured Rikenellaceae bacterium | reverse complement strand
GGATTGAACAAATTTATCATGGGCTGTAAACAAATTTGTAAGGAGACGTTCAATCCAATTTTTATCCAAATTTACTGTACTTTTTTTAAAGTCGAAAATTAAATTATGATTGAGGTTATTAAACATACGCTTCCGAATGGTTTAAAACTATTAATCCATCAGGATTATAGCACACCAATAGCATCGTTTAACCTACTTTACAATGTTGGAGCCAAAGATGAGCACCCCGAAAAAACAGGATTCGCTCACCTCTTTGAGCATTTAATGTTTGGAGGCTCAGTAAACATCCCCGTTTACGACGAGCCACTAGAAAGAGTAGGCGGCGAAAACAACGCCTTTACCAATAACGATATAACAAATTACTATTTAACTCTTCCCGTTGAAAATATTGAAACTGCCTTTTGGCTTGAAAGCGACAGGATGTTAAGCCTTGCTTTTACCAAAAAAAGCCTAGATGTTCAGCGCAATGTGGTTGTGGAAGAATTTAACCAACGATACTTGAATCAACCTTACGGGGAAGTTTGGCTACACTTAAGACCATTGGCCTACAAATCGCACCCCTATATGTGGGCTACAATTGGCAAATCGCCCGAACATATTAAAAGTGCAACCTTAACTGATGTAAAGAATTTCTTCTATAGCCATTATGCACCAAACAATGCCATTCTGTGTATTGCTGGACCCGTTGAGCCAAACGCAATCATTGAGTTAACCAACAAATGGTTTGGCCCAATTGAAAAAAGAGAAGTTATTGAACGCAAGCTTCCTAAGGAGCCAACCCAAACATCGCCCCGTAAACTGGAAATTGAGCGCGATGTTCCTTTTAACGCCATATACAAGGCATACCACATGTGCAAAAGGAATCACGCAGACTTCCCTGCAACCGATTTAATGTCCGATTTGCTGTCGAACGGAAAATCGGCAAGGCTGTACCAACGATTAGTGAAAGAAAAGCAACTATTTAGCAATGTAAATGCATATATTACTGGTGATATTGATGAAGGATTATTTATAATAACTGGTCAACTATACCCCACAACCACATACGAACAAGCAGAGATTGCCATTAACGAAGAAATTGCAGTATTGCAAAACGAGCCTGTTTCGGCATACGAACTTGAGAAGGTGCAAAACAAGTTTGAATCGAATTTCACATTCGAAGAAACCAGCGTGCTCAACAAAGCAATGAACCTTGCATTTTACGAATTGCTGGGCGATGCCAACAACATCAACCTTGAGGTTCAAAAATACAGGAGTGTGACACCGGGGCATATTCAGGCTATTGCTCAAAAAATTCTTAAAGAGGATAACTGCTCAACGCTTTACTACAAATCGAATCAAAACAAATAACCACAATGGCAATGCTCGATAGGACAAAAGCTCCAGATAAAAAGACCACAGGAAAAATCACTATTCCTCAAGCACAACAAGTAAGGTTGGCAAACGGTGCACAGCTAATTGTGGTTAATGCAGGAACTCAGGATGTAACTAAAATTGAGATAATTTTTGATGCAGGAACTCGCTATCAAACCCAATCACTCTCGGCTCGGGGCGCAGTATCGCTGCTTAGCGAGGGAACTAAAACAAGAACATCGCAACAAATTGCCGAACAATTCGACTTTTACGGCAGTTTTCCAGAGCACTCATTCGACAGGGATTTTGCATCACTTACACTTTACTCCACCAACAAGTTCTTGGAGCAATCGTTGGGCGTGCTCGGTGATATGATTTACAACCCAATATACCCCGAACACGAATTGGATATTTTTAAAAAGAAAGGTAAGCAAGCATTAATAGTTGAGTTAGAAAAAGTCGTTACTGTTGCAAGACAAAACTTCTTTAGCACCTTATTTAGCAACAAACATCCTTACGGAGCATATGCAACACCTGATGATTTCGATTTATTACAGCGGAACCTTATTGCCGATTTTCACGACAACTATCACACCTCGAGTAACTGCTTAATAATACTTTCCGGTAAAATATCCGACAAGGAAATTAAAGTTGTGGAAGAGATTCTAGGTAAAGTGTCTTTCGGAAAGCGTCCCGAAAACAGCAATCAAATTCTTCCGCCAACATTGCAAACTCAACAGAAGGTATTCTCGTATAAAAATGATGCGCTACAATCGGCCATCAGAGTTGGAAAACAAATGATTAAGCGAAACCATATCGATTTTCCGAAATTTATGGTACTGAACACAATACTTGGAGGATATTTTGGGTCAAGACTTATGCGTAATATTCGCGAGGAAAAAGGCTATACATACGGAATATCATCCACAATCCTACCATTCAAGGAAACATCAGTTTTTGTTATAGGAACTGAAGTCGGTGCCAACTTTACCAAGAATACTTTGAGCGAAATATACAAGGAGATTGATTTGCTTTGCACACAAAAAGTTCCTGATGCCGAACTCGACCTTGTAAAAAGCCATTTAATTGGAGAGGTTTTGAGGACTTTTGATGGCCCGTTTGCCATTGCTGACAGTATTGCTAGCCTTTACGAGTACAACGACTTGGATTTCTCCTACTTTGAAAGAACAATTGATACCATTAGAAGCGTTTCATCCACAGAACTTTTGGATGTTGCCAATAAATACCTTAGTCAAAAGGATTTTATAGAAAGCGTGGCGGGTAAACTCGAAACAACTTAAAAGTTTGCTATACTTGAGGTTGTTTTTATCTGCATAAAAAAAAGAGTTTGGCCAAACTAAAATTAGAAAGAAATGAAAACGAAAGCAATTACCCTAATAATCATTCTTTCGGCCCTGTGTGTCGATAGTTTCTCACAAATATACACCAAGCCCAACGAGCCTACTTTCAACTATCTTACCATAAACCCTACTAATGGACAGCCAACCCTATACTGGACTGCACCTACTCCTAACCCCCAATACCCAGACCCAATTGGTTACATAATCTACCGCAGAACTGTAGATATTCTGGGCAACGATTTTTACCTAGAAATAGACACTGTGAACCAAACCACATTCCAGTACACTGATGTTAATGCCGACGGAAACCTTTCGCGGTTGTTTTATAAGATATCATCGTTAGGGCCAACAGAACCTAGCAGAATAACCCCTCATCATGCACAAATATGGTTACAAAGCCAGTACGATAGTTGCAATGCAAAAATTGACTTAACCTGGAATTTTTACGAAGGCTGGAATAATACCAGCATATATCAAGATTATTCAATTTATATGGGACACGACAATAACTGGGCCGCATATACTTTATTAGCCAACGTAAACAAATTTACAAATAGATATAGTATTACAAATGTTGATGAGAATCAAGATTACTACTTTTACATTACAGCACGCAGAACAGACCAGCCCTACACAACCTTCTCCAACCTGAACTACATCAACTCAAAAATGGCAATCCACCCCACTTACATGACACTCGACTCTATCCTTGCCGAGAACAACAAGATTACCATCCATTACAAAATTGACCCAGCTACAGCAATTCGAAATTTTAAGTTGGTACGCTGGGAGTACCCCGACACCAACAAAAGTATTTTCAGTGCAAAAGTTATTGACGAATTCACTGACCCAAACCAAACACTATCAGTCGACACTAACGATATGTGGGCTGCACGTACACGAAAATTCTACTATAAGGTTGATGCCCACAATGGATGCAAAACAGTTATAAAAACAACAAACCTATGCAATACAATTATCCCTAAAGGGAAATCGGACGGAACCTTGGTAAAACTTGAGTGGGACACGCTAATGATAGATAGAGTTCGTCAACCCAACAGGATAAACAACAGAGTTGTTTACAACGTTTACCGAAGAGCCTACAAGCAAACCGATGACATCAACGGACCAGGAGAGTTAACCCTAGCAGCATCGTGGCTAAATGACAATTTTTTTGTAGATGATTTAACCCCATACAAGGGTCAAAACCCACTGTACAAAATTGTTTTTAAGTACTATATCGAAGCCTATGAACTGGAGTTTGATAATTCAGTTGCAACAATGGTTCGAACTCGCGAATTAATTGTAGAAATACTGCCAGGAGTAATTATGCCTAACTCAATTGCTCCAACCAGTCAGGTTGGAGGTAATGGTAGATTGCGAAGCATATTTGAACCAATTATTAGCTTTGATGCACGATTTGAACTAACCATATACGACCGGTGGGGCGGAGTAATATACCATGGAAACGAAGGATGGAATGGGAAAAACTCCAAAGGAGAATACGCGAAGGAAGGCGTTTACCCCTATAGAATAGTTGTAAGCACCTCAGACCTTGGAGATGTGGTGAAAACAGGAACGTTATCCGTTGTTTATCCACCAAAGTAACATCATCAAAAAAAGTTAAATTAATTAGCCTAATACTTTATGAACCTTCAAACCGAAGAAGAAAAACTATTAATTCAATCGCATTTCGATGATATGCTCCTAGGTTGCCCCCGTTGCAATTCCGAGGAAGATAAAAACCTTATAATTAAAGCGTTCAATCTTGCCAACGAAGCACATAAGGGTGTTCGCCGGAAATCGGGCGAACCATACATACTTCATCCCATAGCAGTAGCAAAAATTGTAACCCACGAAATTGGACTTGGAGCAAAGGCTGCAGCCTGCGCACTAATGCACGATGTCGTTGAAGATACCGATTATACTGTTGAGGATATTGAGCGAATATTTGGAAAAAAAATAGCATCAATTATTGATGGGCTCACCAAAATTACCGATGTTTTTGATGCCAATTCAACCATACAGGCCGAGAATTTTAGGAAGATAATTCTTACGCTTGCTGATGACATTCGGGTTATTCTCATAAAACTTGCCGATAGGTTGCATAATATGCGCACCTTAGACTCGCTGGCAACCAACAAGCAAATGAAAATTGCCAGCGAAACAATTTACCTTTACGCCCCACTTGCACACCGACTTGGACTTTACGCCATCAAAACAGAACTCGAGGACTTAAGCCTAAAATACCGATTTCCACAGGCTTACGACGAAATTAGAAGCAAAATAGCTGATAACGAGAAACGTAGAATCCAACAAATCAACCATTTCTCATTACCGATTATTAAAAAGTTAGAAGAAAATAACATCGATTTTGAAATTAATGGACGTCCAAAATCAGTTTACTCTGTCTGGAAAAAAATTCAATCCAAAAACGTTTCGTTTGAGGAGATATATGACCTGCTAGCCATTCGCATAGTATTTAATCCGTACCCTCATATCCCCGAAAAAACACAATGCTGGCATATCTACTCAATCATTACTGATATTTACAAGCCAAAACCAGATAGGTTGCGCGATTGGGTATCAACCCCAAAAGCCAATGGATACGAGGCATTGCATTGTACAGTTATGGGTCCCAATGGGCAATGGGTTGAGGTGCAAATCCGCTCCCGCCGAATGGATGATATTGCAGAACGAGGTTTTGCCGCACACTGGAAATACAAGGATACTGATACTTCAAGCCACGAAAATGAATTGGATAAGTGGATAAAGCGAGTTCGAGAGATGCTCGAAAATCCTCAAGAAAACGCCTTGGAGTTTCTAGATGAATTCAAACTAAACCTTTTCACATCCGAGATAGTTGTTTTTACACCCAAAGGAGAAACCCGCTCACTACCAAAAGGTTCTACAGCGCTCGATTTTGCATTCGAAATTCACACTGAAGTTGGAAACAAGGCTATTGGCGCTAAGGTTAACCACAAATTGGTTCCCTTAAGCTACCAAATTAATAGTGGCGACCAAATTGAAATC
>CAZTVB010000199.1:0-5814 GCA_964616315.1 uncultured Rikenellaceae bacterium | reverse complement strand
CAGTACAACAACGCCATTGGACCTTACAAAGGTGGTCTTCGTTTCCACCCAAGCGTAAACCTATCAATCCTTAAATTCTTAGGTTTTGAGCAAATTTTCAAGAACAGCTTAACTACTCTTCCTATGGGTGGTGGTAAAGGTGGTTCTGATTTCAACCCAAAAGGCCGTAGCGATGCAGAAGTTATGCGTTTCTGCCAATCTTTCATGCTAGAACTTTGGAAGTTAATTGGCCCAGAAACTGACGTTCCTGCTGGTGACATAGGTGTTGGTGGTCGTGAAATTGGTTTCATGTACGGTATGTACAGAAAACTTGCTGGCGAAAACACTGGTGTTTTAACTGGTAAAGGTATCAACTGGGGTGGTTCATTAGTACGTCCTGAGGCTACTGGTTTTGGTTGTACATATTTCGCTCAAGAAATGCTTGCAACTAAAGGTATGACCTACAGTGGTAAGAGAGTTGCTATCTCAGGTTTCGGTAACGTTGCTTGGGGTGCTGCTTTAAAAGTAACTGAGTTAGGTGGCAAAGTTGTTACTGTTTCTGGTCCTGATGGGTACATCTACGACGAGGCTGGTATCAGCGGCGATAAAATTAAGTTCATGCTTGAGCTTCGCGCTTCTAACCAAGATATCGTTGAGCCTTACGCTAAGAAATTTGCTGGTTCAAAATTCGTAGCTGGCAAACGTCCTTGGGAAGTTAAAGTTGACGTAGCTATGCCTTGCGCAACTCAAAACGAACTTGGTAAGGAAGATGCTGAAATGCTAGTTAAAAATGGTGTAGTTTGCGTTTCTGAAGGTGCAAACATGCCATGTACTCCAGAGGCTGTTGAAGTGTTCCACAAAAACAAAATCATTTTTGCTCCTGGTAAAGCAGCAAATGCTGGTGGTGTTGCTACTTCTGGTCTTGAAATGAGCCAAAACAGTATGAAACTTAGCTGGGCAGCCGAAGAGGTTGACGCTCGTTTACACCAAATTATGAAGAACATCCACGAGGCTTGCGTTAAGTATGGTACCGAAAAAGATGGTTATGTTAACTATGTTAAAGGTGCTAACATTGCAGGTTTCATGAAAGTTGCTAACGCAATGGTTGACCAAGGTGTTATCTAATCTTTAGATTCTATATAAGTGAAAAGGAGCCTTTCGGGGCTCCTTTTTTTATTGGCGAAAATATTTTTTAAAGTTTTTGAATATTGCTTATTAGCCATCCCGAGTTATTTGAAGATCTATTGAACTCCTCCACGGTTATAATCCAATTAGAAAAGGATATTGAATAAATTACCTTTTCGATGCTCTTAATCTGAATTATTTTTTGCTCAAGGCCTTTTATGAAAATCATAGTATTTGCTAATGGATTTGAAAGATAGTAAATCGCATTATCGGCTTCGTTTAGTTTTTTAAGATTGATAAAGCTTGTCTCGTGACTATTGGGTGCAATAAAATGTTTTTTGATACTATCAGCATTCGAAGCAAATAAACTCGACTCAACTCCATTGATTACCCAACGAGCCGAACGGTCGGGTAGAACATCAGGAATCATCTCAACTTTAATTTGTGCATCTTTTCCAAAGCAAACAATATTTACAAGAGCCTCAGCCTTCACTTGTCCGCTATATAGACTAATTTCTTTTGGAAGTTGAGGATTATCTATAAAAGCAATGAATTCTCCGCAAATAACTCTATACGATGAGTCGTTTGGATTGATTAACCGTTCATCTTCTTGGTTGATTAAGTAAAAAAGATATGCATTACGGGGGATCTTCTTTGCAAATTCTTCGGTAATTAAATTCCCTTTCCAATCGGTTTTATAGTTAAACCTATCAATAAACTCTCCAAACTGTTTAACTTGTAAATAGTATTCCTTTGGAGTTTGAAGTTTTTCTATTCCAGGAATGTTACTTTGTCCTTTAGAAACAGAATGAAATGTTATTAGTATAAAAAACAGATAGAATCCAGAATTTCTCATTACACCTTCTTTGTTTCTGTTGCTTTTATATTACCTAAGAACACTCTCCATTTTTTCTCATTAAAGAACTTATCCTCTAAAAGGTCAATAACAATCTCAATTTCTTTTTTTGTAACATCCTTGTAAACAATATTATCACCAGTAAACCCTGTGAATTCTTGAATCACTGTTGCCGATGAGTAGTATCTTCCATCGGGACCTTTAGTAAAACTTGATATGTATACAAGGTCGTAAAATTTAATAACCACGGCAGTGTATGGGAGCGATTTTAACCTAGCAAGGTATTTCTCCATTGGGCGCGATTGTATTGTAACCGAACCATCGGGCATAATTACGGATGTTTGCATCTCTGCACCTTTGAAGAAAAGTTTTAATGCTTCTTTCTCCGCCATATTGCGCTTTTCGGCAGGTTGATCCTTGCTACCAATGGTAACAATATGTTGCTGGAACTCCTCTACTTTTTGCTTGGTTTGTTCCTTGAATACCTCAATATCGGCATCAGACAAGTTAATTTCATCAACAATTTTCGCCTCTTTACTGCTTATTGCTGTTTTGGTTGGTTCTTGAGCATTTCCGGCAAGGAAAAGTCCAACGAACAATAATGTCAATAAATATTTCATCTTCATATCTTTATTAAACTTGAACTAGAATTTATAGCTAATCCCAAACTTAATACCATATTTCGATAATCCAATCTTTTTGGCCGTTGATGTATTGCCAAATCCATCGGTATAGGTATTGTCATTTGAAATATTTGTTAAACCCCAAATAATCTCTGGTCCAGCGTAAATGGATGTGAAGTAGTTAATAGGGTAAGTAATGCCAATTGATGTTTTTAAGGCGAAATATAAGGGTGATGTTTCGATTTTGCCCTTGCTATCGATATTTGAGCGAGTTTTATACCCCAAGGCAGGATTTGCATTGTTTTGTAGCTGTTCTTCATATTGTTCGTAAAAACCGCTCGTGGCATAGCTACCCGTGGTTTTGTAAGTTGAATTGATGTTGAAAGACGCAATCAACCCTGCTTCGGCATAAAATCCCCACTTCTCAGGATTGCTATTGCTGTGAAAAACTAATGAAATGGGTATCGATATATAACTAAATGCTTGAAGAGAGTCGTAATTGGCCGTAATGTTTAATTGATATGAATTTCCATCGATATCTGTTGAGTATGAAGTGTTACGAAACTGTCCGTTAAGATTTGTGTTGGCAGAATAGCGTATATATCCAACTCCAACCTTAAGCCCTATTCTTTTGTTGAAATACCATGTGGCATTTACATCACCAGCAAGCGCTAATTTGCCTTGCTGCTTCCAGCTAAGTAATGAGCTGTTTGATAAGTTGGGGTTATTATATGATGTTAATCCGCTTCCAATTGAAAAACCAACAAATAGACCATTCCTTTTCAAACTCGAAATGGGTAGTTGTGGTAGTTCTTGGGTTGTATTTGCTGTTTGGTTATAAAGATTTACCCCAAATTTATCGATACTAGAGAGTTTGAAGTTTTTAAAGGTATTTTCATCACGTTCAAATGTTACCTTGAAGTCGAACTTTGAATTATCGCGATATACTATTTTGGCTTTATACTTACCCGAGAAGAATTTATCGATATACCCATTGATGTAATACTTCTCATTCCCTTCCGATACTACTTTACTATATTGTGCTGAGTCAAGATTAAGCCCAAGATTTCTTATACCTTCGGGATAATCAGTGATAATTTTTTGTTGGTAGTTGGAGATATTTATCCATCGGCTTTGAGGGTCTGGCTCAATATCATTAGCAACACTAAGGGTTGAATCTTTGAATAACCCTAGGAATGAAATGCGGTAGAATCCTTTATCTTCTGTTGACTCTTTGGGGTCGGTAAGAAGATTTAAGAAGTTAATGTAATCGTTGAGTAATACCTTGGTTTGATCTTTAATTAGCTGCATATCCTTTTCAGAAAAGGCAACGCTTTTTACCTCGGCAAGCAGCCTTGAATCATCGGAAACGGTGATTAATTTGCTATTTCTTACGCCTGCTATTTTGTAATTCTCAAATACTCCATTCTTTTCAAAAAATGCGACACGGAAAAGCAATTCCTCTGTATTGGTGTTCTTTTGCTTGTTAAGATAGTTCCCGTCGATGCGCTTGTTAGTCATGATATCGACAGTGTAAATGTCATTCCCGTGCGATATGATATTCCCTGCTTTTAGGTTATCGTAGTCGAGGTAAACCTTCATCCCGTCAGGATACCAAAGCAGAATATTTGCAACATATGTTTCCAACTCATAAACTTGGCTTAGCTTATGCATTGGGTCAAGATCGTTGTAGATAATAGCTTTACGGCTTACAAACTGGTCGATAAGTTTTTGGCTCGTTTTATTAAGCTCATCAATATTTACAACCTCATCGGCCATTTGGTTTGAGTACATCTCATAACTCTTAAGGAGTTTAATGGCTTCGTTATAAATAATAGTCTTTTGCTTATCGTTGAACTCTTTTGCAAGGGCATTGAATCCTAAAAATATAAGAGTTGAAAGTATGATTAATCTTTTCATGAAGATTCTATTTGTAAATTCTTCCATTGTTTATTGCTTTACGACTTTCTTAATTATTACTTCATTCTTGTACGTTATGCTGATGTAGTAAATACCTTTTGTGACTTGTGAAATGTCAACAGGAAAATCTGAGGTATTATAAACTTGGCTTAAAACAACTTTGCCTAAAACATCAACGATATGAATATTTACCTCGCCCGAAATATCTTCTCCTAATGACACGTTGAATACCCCTTGGGATGGGTTAGGGAATACTTTTACGTTTTCGTACGATAAATCGTCGATTCCATTTGGCAATCCAACTTTAAATATGTCGCTAGGAGTCCAGCACTCACCACCATCGTTAACAGATACGTAGTAATCGCCATAGTTTTTGTTTGCATAGTACTGGTATCCATTGGTACCCGGTATTAAACTGTTGTTGTAATACCATTTATAACTGGTTGCAGTCATATTATCGCAAGCAAGAGTCCAGATAGTTGGACCATGTCCAAGGATTGTAGGCTTAGGAGGTGCGGGCTTCGTAACAATTGTTAGTTTATTTGATTCCGACGAACAACTACCGGGCTCAACCACCACAGAGTAATCGGCTGCAGTTAATTTGCCCGAGTATGTATTGCTATTTGCTCCATCAATGATATCGCCGTTGCGTTTCCATTGGAAGTTTAATCCGTTTGTAGAAGAGGTAACCTCCAATTTTACCTCAGTACCTGGACAGAAATTGTTGACAGATTCGGAGATTGTTGGTTTGCTTGGTCTATCCTTTATGGCTATTGTTTTTGTTGCCGTACTTGAGCAATTGTTCTCGGCAGTAACCGTGAACTTGATAGTGTAATTTTTCTTTTCACCGTAGGTATGAGTGCCAGGATTGAAGTAGTTTGAAGTGCTTCCATCGCCAAAATCCCATATCCAATCAATCAAACCATCCGTATTAGCAGGATTTACTATTGTTGCGGTTAATCCTTCGCAAACATCATCTGCAGTGAATGAAACCGACGGTATTGGTTTAACATAAGCGTTGCCATAAACAGTATCATTTTGTAGGCTGTTGTTAGTGATAATTAGCCTTACAAAGTGGTCGCCTATTGTTTGGAAAACGTGTTTTTGGACTTTTCCGGTAACTGTTGGGATATCACCAAAATCCCAACGCCATTCTTTAATGCCAATGTATGAAAATGAATTATCAATAAATAAGGTTGTATCGCCTAGGCATACAGAATCAGCAGTAAAACTTGCAAGAGCAGCTTTTACAGTGAAAGAACTTATATCTGACCACTCGCTACCACTAAACGAACCATCAATAGCCTGTAC
>CAZTVB010000198.1:0-5821 GCA_964616315.1 uncultured Rikenellaceae bacterium | reverse complement strand
GTAAAACTCAACTGGCAAAAGTTCTTGCTAAATATCTATTCGATACAACCGATAACCTTATCAGAATAGATATGAGTGAATACATGGAGAAATTTTCTGTTTCGCGGCTTGTTGGAGCACCTCCAGGCTACATTGGATACGAGGAAGGTGGTCAGTTAACCGAGAAAGTTCGTAGAAAACCATACTCAGTCGTGCTACTTGATGAGGTTGAGAAAGCTCACCCCGATGTTTTCCATATCCTGCTTCAGGTTTTGGACGAAGGTCAACTTACTGATAGTCTTGGCCGCAGGGTAGATTTCAAGAACACCATCATCATAATGACCTCAAACATTGGTTCAAGGGAATTGAAGGATTTTGGTCAAGGTGTTGGATTTGCTACTAAAGCAAAGGAAGAATCGGCTAATGAGTACTCAAAAAGCATTATTCAAAAAGCACTTAAGAAAGCTTTTGCTCCAGAGTTTCTGAACCGTATTGACGATATTGTTATGTTCAACGCGCTAACTCGCAGCGATATACATAAGATCATCGATATTGAACTTAAAGGACTTTACGATAGAATTTACGCATTAGGCTATAGCATTAAAATATCGCCTGCAGCAAAGGATTTTATTACGGAGAAAGGCTACGATATTCAGTATGGTGCCCGTCCGCTAAAACGTGCAATCCAAAAATACCTTGAGGACCCAATGGCCGAGGCTATTATAAAAAGCGATATTAAGGCAGGAAATATTATTTCTATTGGGTTTAACAAGAAAAAGGATGAAATCACAATTAAAGTTCTTAAGGGCGAAGAAGAGCCTGTAAATCCAGATGAAGAATAGAGTATTAATTGATAATTTAAACTGCATCAGCATTTGATGCAGTTTTTTTTGTTTCGATTTGAACAATTTAAACTAAAGTTGTGTTAACTTTCTAAATAAATAATCAACTAACAAATTAATAATATGACTGTAAAATTTGGACCAAACCCAGTAAACCTTTTTGGTGAGGTAGTTAAAGTTGGTGCAAAAGCACCTGAATTCTCAGCCTTAGACACAACCCTAAAGCCTGTTGGGCTTAACGATTTCAAAGGAAAAGTAAAACTTATATCGATATTCCCATCGATAGATACTAGCGTATGTTCAGTTCAGAACCACAAATTCAACAAGGAAGCGGCATCGTATGGAGATAAGGTTGCATTCATTGCAATGTCCATGGACTTACCATTTGCCCTTAAGCGTTTCTGCGGAGCAGAAGGTATTAATAACCTAGTTACCCTTTCGGACCATAAAGATGCTGATTTTGGTAAAAAATATGGCTATTTAATTGAAGTCTTAAGACTTCTAGCCAGAGGTGTTGTAATCATTGATAAAGACGATGTTGTTAGGTATGTTGAAGTTGTTCCTGAGGTTGGACAAGAGCCAAACTACGATGAAGCTTTAAAAGTTCTAAAAACATTAGCTTAACAAATGAGAAACGCGCCGAATGGCGCGTTTTTTTTATATTATTTCTCCATATAAATCGTAATCCTGAGCCGATAGAACCCGGACATTAACAAAATCACCTACGTTGACCTTCTTTTTTTGAGGATTACTTAATAGAACCTCCTGGTCAACTTCAGGTGAATCGTACTCGGTTCTCCCAACAATTTCGTCATTATCAACAGAATCAATAATAACTTTTAAAGTTTGCCCGACTCGTTTAAGATTGTTTGCCAACGAAATATTCTGCTGCAACTCCATCAACTCGGCGGAACGACGTTCTTTAACCTTTTGAGGAATATTATCTTTCATCGATATTGCGGCATGCGTACCTTCCTCCTCGGAATAGGTGAAAACTCCAACTCTGTCGAATCTATATTTCTCAACAAAATCAATCAACTCCTTAAAGTCCTCAACAGTTTCGCCAGGGTGTCCCACTAAGAAAGTGGTACGAATAGAAATATCAGGTATGTTTTTTCTAATTGTCTCTACAAATTCAATAGTCTCTGACTTTGTTATTCCTCTGCGCATCAACTTTAGCATATTATCGCTGATGTGCTGGAAGGGAATATCGATATACTTGCAAATCTTGGGGTTATTTTTGATTGTTTCAATCAAATCCATTGGGAAGTTAGCTGGATAAGCATAATGAAGTCTAATCCACTCTATTTTATCTATTTTGCCAAGTTCGTTCAACAACTCGGATATCATTCTTTTACCGTAAAGGTCGATTCCATAAAATGTTGAATCCTGTGCAATAACAATTAACTCCTTAACACCTTGACTAGCAAGATATTTTGCCTCCGCAACTAAATTATCTATTGATTTTGAAATGTGCTTTCCACGTATTAATGGAATTGCACAATATGAACAACCCCAATTACAACCCTCCGATATTTTTAGAAAAGCAAAATGTTTGGGTGTTGTAATAAAACGCTGGTTGGTACAATCTGTAAAAAGCGGATTTTCTAAAGTTTTCAGAATATCTGGTAAGTCAGAAACGCCATAAAAGCCATCAACCTCAGGAATTTCCTTCACCAATTCATCCTTATAGCGCTGCGACAAACAGCCCATAACATATAAGCGCTCAATAACACCATTCCTCTTTGCATTCACAAAGTTCATAATAGTGTCAACGGACTCCTCCTTGGCATCGGCAATAAATCCACAGGTATTAACCACCACAACCTTTGCTGATGGGTCGTTGGAATCGTGAACCAACTCCCAGCCACCCAACTCAAGTTGCTTCATCAAAACCTCGGAATCCACAACATTCTTGGAGCACCCAAGCGTAACAATATTTATTTTTTTCTTACTCATTTAGCTAAAAAGAGAGTCAACAAATGATTTTTTATCGAACAACTGAAGGTCGGTCACCTTCTCGCCAACACCTATATATTTTACTGGAATCTTAAACTGGTCCGAAATACCCAGAACAACACCACCCTTTGCTGTACCATCTAACTTTGTTAACGCGATTGCAGTAACCTCAGTTGCTGCTGTAAACTCTTTAGCCTGAGCAAATGCATTTTGGCCAGTTGAACCATCCAAAACCAAAAGAACCTCGTGTGGAGCATTAGGAATAACCTTTTGCATTACACGTTTAATCTTTGTGAGCTCGTTCATCAAGTTTATTTTGTTGTGCAAACGACCAGCAGTATCGATAATAACAACATCGGCATCCTGGTTTTTTGCAGAGCTTAGTGTATCAAAAGCAACAGCTGCAGGATCGGCACCCATCTGCTGTTTTACTATAGGCACACCTACTCTATCTGACCAGATTGTAAGTTGATCCACAGCAGCAGCGCGGAATGTATCGGCTGCGCCGAGCACAACATTCTTTCCACCAGACTTAAACATGTGAGCCAATTTCCCAATGGTAGTTGTTTTTCCAACACCATTAACCCCAACCACCATAATCACATACGGAGATTCTGTTTGGGTGGGCTCTGCAATATTCTGGAATGAATTCTCCGAAAGAAGCGACATAATCTCATCGTGGAGAATTGCATTTAACTCGCTGGAATTAAGATACTTTTCGTTCGAAACCCGGTTCTGAATTCGCTCAATAATTCGAAGAGTTGTTTCAACTCCCACATCCGAAGAAATAAGAACCTCCTCAAGATT
This sequence comes from uncultured Rikenellaceae bacterium, assembly GCA_964616315.1. GTDB lineage: Bacteria > Bacteroidota > Bacteroidia > Bacteroidales > Tenuifilaceae > SB25. Next base: position 2,234 of record CAZTVB010000198.1, on the reverse strand, counting down.
ATCAAGAACCTCATCATCAACTTTCGATTTACCTGCAACAGCGCGCGATATCTTCTTTAAAAGGCTCTCCTTGGTTTTCTCGAGCCCTTTATCTAAGGATTCCTTGCTTTGGTTTGACGAAAAAATATCAAATAATCCCATATCTGTAAAAATTTTGTGCGAAGATAATAAAAAGAAAAAGCTTTCCTTATTAAAGAAAGCTTTACCTTAAGTTCATAAGTATTAAACTATTGTTTTTTCAAATACTCTTCAATCTCAGAGTTAAGTACAACCTCTTCCTTAAAAGTATAGGCTCCAGTCTTATCTGATTTTACCATTTTGATGCATTTTGTGTGGTTCTTGGTACCTTTTTGCATCGATGCTACTACTTTCTTTGCCATGGCTTAATTATTTTATTTCACGGTGTAAAGTTACTTTCTTTAGTACTGGATTGTACTTGCGCTGCTCAATTCTTTCAGGTGTATTCTTTTTATTCTTAGTAGTAATATACCTAGAAGTTCCTGGCATGCCGCTTTCCTTGTGCTCTGTGCATTCTAAAATCACTTGCACTCTGTTACCTTTCTTTGCCATTGTTCAATAAGTTTAGTAAATTTTGATTAAACCTTTACCTTCTGCCTCTTTTAGAACAGCCTTTAAGCCTTTCTTATTGATGGTGCGAATACCAGCAGCAGAAACCTTCAAGGTCACCCAGCGATTCTCTTCTTCCAAAAAGAACTTCTTATTTTGAAGATTTGGAAGGAATGTACGCTTAGTTCTTCTCTTAGAATGGGATACATTATTTCCAACCATTCTCTTTTTTCCTGTAATCTGACAAATTCTTGACATTGTTATAATGTTTTCTGATGTTTTTTTTTCGAAACAGGACGCAAATTACGTTATTATTATCGAATTATTCAAATTTTTCTCCAAAAATATTTTCATTAAGTTCTAAATGTTCCTGTAACACCAACTCTCTTAGCAAGTTAAGCGCAGTATAGGATGCTCTTGCAATGTTAATATCTCGTTGATTACTAAACATATACTTTTTGCTAATAAGGCTATTATTTGACGCAACTGCAATCCATACTGTACCCACAGGTTTAGTTTCAATTCCACCATCGGGTCCTGCAATACCAGATATGGCTATTGCGTAATCAGTTTTCAGCAGTTTCCTTGCTCCTACTGCCATTTGCTCCACAACCTGCTGGCTAACTGCACCGTTTTCGTTTAAAACATTAGCATCAACCTTTAAAATTGAAGTTTTCACCTCATTTGAGTAAGCAACCACGCTGCCCTTAAAGTAAGAAGATGAACCAGAAATTTCAGTAATTAAATGCGCAACTGTACCTCCTGTACAGCTTTCAGCTGTAGAAACTGTTGCATTTATCGATTTCAGTATTTGTCCAATAACAACCGGTAATGAGGTATTGCCATAACCAAAAATATATTCAGGGATTTCTTTCCGAAGATATCCAATCAGTTGATTAATTTCAGAATTTAAGGTTTCTGAGTTGCTTGAATAGCCTGATAAACGAAGTCTAATACCCGAAGGACTTGGCAAGTATGCCAATTTTATATGATTAGGAAGCTTACCCTCGAAGACTTGAAGTTTATCGGATAAAAACGACTCTGGAATCCCAAACGTATTAACGGTTCTATGGATAATTGACTGATTACTCGACATATCCTTAAGCAATGGCAATACAGATGCGTCCATAAGCCCTTTCATCTCGAAAGGCACTCCGGGCATCGATACCAATATTTTACCACCCTTGCGGAAAAGCATTCCTGGAGCAGTTCCATTCTTGTTAAGCAGAACTTCGCACGAAGAGGGAACTTCGGCCTGTCGTCTATTGCTCTCGGTTACCTGCAATCCCCGCTTCCCAAAAATCCCCTTGATTACTTCCAACGAAGGTTCGTGAAGCACCAAATTACCACCAAAAAACTTGCAAAGTGTAGGCTTTGTAATATCATCGCTGGTTGGGCCAAGACCACCAGTCATTAAAACAATATCGCAACGATTAATAGATTGATTAACTGCACTGTAAATAGCCTCTTCGGTATCAGATATTGAAGTAATTTGGGTAATTTTAATACCCAAAAGGTTTAACTTTTCCGCAATCCAAGCCGAGTTGGTATCCACGATTTGTCCAATCAGAATTTCATCGCCAATGGTTATAATTTCTGCATTCATAGTGTTGAAAAATAAGGCAGCATTTTGCCGCCTTTTGAGCCTCTCACGGGACTTGAACCCG
>CAZTVB010000197.1:0-5853 GCA_964616315.1 uncultured Rikenellaceae bacterium | reverse complement strand
GGTTAAAAATTGTTAATTAAAGTTCATGTGCCCTAAATTTGTAAACGTTAAAGCCAAAACTAAACTTATGATCAAACGATTTCTCATATTTACTCTGGTGTGTTTGAACTCCTATTTAATGTACGCTCAACCATTAAATATTAATGGAAAAATTTTGTCCAGCGACAATAACCAACCATTACCAGGAGTTTCTGTAATTATAAAAGGTACAACAATTGGAACGTCCTCCAATATAGACGGAGAATTCTCAATTAAAGCCGAACTAGGCAATACTTTAGTTTTATCTTTTATAGGGTATACTACCCAAGAAATACTAATTATAAATAATAAACCATTATCAATTACACTTCAATTAGATAGCAAACAATTGGAAGAAGTTGTGGTGGTTGGTTATGGCACTGTTAAGAAAAGCGATTTAACAGGTTCTGTAGCTACTGTAACCTCAGAGAAGATCCAAAAAGCCCAAACTACAGGTATTGACCAAGCAATCCAAGGAAAAGTTGCAGGTGTTACTGTAACAGCAAATACTGGACAACCTGGAAGTAGTGTAACAGTAAGAGTTAGAGGGGTTGGAACAGTTGGAAATAGCGATCCTTTATATGTTGTCGATGGTGTTGCACTATCAAACATAAACTTCTTGAATCCTTCGGACATAAAATCGATGGAGATTTTAAAAGATGCTTCGGCAACAGCCATTTTCGGTTCGAGAGGTGCTAATGGAGTTGTTATGATTACCACCAATGGCGGAAAAAAACAATCGAAAATGAACTCCACCTTTAGCTACTATACTGGTATTCAAAACAAATGGAAAACACTGGATTTAATGAACCGAGAGCAATATGCAAAAATCAAGGAATACGACCCAAATAATGCAACCTATTCTAGTTTTTCCGATTGGGTTTATACCAATTTCGGATTAAGTACAAACCCATACATTCCTACAGATATCAACTATGAAAATTACGATACAAACTGGCAAGAAGTGGTATTTAACGATAATGCACGTGTTAGCAACTACCACTTCACTACGGACGGTGGTAGTGAAACCAGCACCTACTCTTTCAGCCTAGGATACTTAGATCAGGATGGTATTATTATATCATCAAACTATAAGCGAATCACATTTAGGGTAAACACATCTCATCAACTTAACAAAATGATTAAGGTTGGTGAGAATTTATCATTTTATAATTCAAAAAACAGAGGAGTAGCCACCAATAACGAAAACTACTCTGTTCTTAATAGTGCCATTGCATTTGCCCCTTGGGATCCTGTAAGGTATCCTGATGGACGAATAACCCCCTCTAGCACAACCAATCTTATTAACCCTATAAGCATGATCGAGAATCAACATCCTAAGCAGGAATGGAATAGGGCTGTTGGCAATGTATATGCTGATTTTACACCAATCAAAGGGTTAACATTTAAATCAGACTATGGAGTTGATATTTCGTATGGAAAGTTCAGAAATTTTAAACCGAAATACTTTATATCTACAAACGATTATATGGAGAATAACTTTGTTGTGTTTAGCGATGAAAAATACTTTACATGGCAATGGGAAAACACCCTTACCTACAACAAAACATTTTTGCAGAAGCACGACTTAACATTAATGGTAGGTACTACAGCACAAGAAAGCCGTGGCGAATCCCTTGGTGCTTCGGGAACTGACATTCCAAACGAAAGTCCTAACTTATGGTACTTGGATAACACTACAAAAAATCCAACAGCAGGGAGTAGCGCTTCAGAAAGTTCAATGCTTTCATATTTTGGACGTGTTCAGTATTCTTTCAGCAGTAAATACTTATTTACCTTCAATATTCGGCGCGACGGCTCTTCTCGGTTTGGGAAGGCAAACCGTTGGGGAATATTCCCTTCTTTTGCCTTGGGTTGGAATGTGCATAAAGAAGATTTCTTCTCACGCTTCACCACCGACATCAACTCACTAAAACTCCGTATAGGATGGGGACGTATAGGAAATCAAGAAATCGGAAACTACGCTTTTACTCCTTCAATATTAGCAAGCAACACAACATTCGTAGGCTATGTTTTTGGAAACCCACAAAACCTTGTCACAGGAGGTGCTCCTCTTACAATACCTAACGAAGATATAAAATGGGAAACTACCGAACAACTCAATATTGGGACAGACCTGACCTTACTCGATAACAAATTGGCCATAACTATTGAGTACTACATTAAAGATACCAAGGATATGCTCGTTAATGTTCCGCTACCTGGTAACGTAGGTGTTATATTTTATCCTGTTGCAAATGCTGGAAAAGTTAGAAACAGTGGATTTGAATTTTCTGCCGATTATAAACAAAAAATTGGAGAATTTGATTTCTCACTAGGAGCAAACCTTGCAACCATTAAAAACGAAGTATTATCGCTAGGAGGTGGCGAAGATATTTACAAAGCTCCTTTCTTCGGAGAAAACCTTACAAGAACAAGGGTAGGCGATCCTATTGGATCATTCTATGGCTATCAAATTGATGGAATTTTTCAGGATAGTTACGATGTTGAAGAATATGTAAACTCTGCAGGGCAACAAATTCAGGAATTTGCACAACCTGGGGATTATCGTTTTGTTAACCAAAACGACGATGCTAAAATAGATAATAATGATAAAGTTAACCTTGGCAGCCCAATTCCAAGCCTAACCTATGGTTTCAATGCATCCCTTGCTTATAAAGGATTTGATATCCAAATATTCTTCCAAGGTGTTTACGGAAATAAAATTTTCAACTGTAATAAATATTTCACAGAAGGAACTGGACAGTTTAACCTAGATACAAAAATGCTTAATGCATGGAGTGGCAAAGGAACGTCAAACACTTTAGCCAATCCTAGAGGTAGTGCTAATAATTTAAAAGCCTCTAGCAGATACATTGAAGATGGTGCTTACCTAAGGCTTAAAAACCTGCAAATAGGATACACTATTCCTAAACTTTTGAGCGAAAAGGTTGGTTTGTATGAAACCCGAATTTACATAGCAGCAACAAACCTTTTAACCTTTACAAAATATTCCGGATTCGACCCTGAAATTGGAATTACAAACGGATTAGATATGGGAGTTGACAGAGGAACATACCCCCAACCAAGAACCTTTACAATGGGTGTAACATTGAAATTTTAGTAATCACTCTAATTAAAAAGCAAACCAATGAAGAAGATACACATATACATAGCTGCAGCACTAATGAGTGTAGGTGCAATTACCGCATGTTCAGAAGATTTTCTCGATAAAGAGCCTCAAGTAGTGATAGTGGTAGAAAATTTCTACAAAACAGGAAACGATGCAATCCTTGCTGTAAACGCTGCATATACCCCACTTCAATGGGAGTTTAAGGACACTTATTTTAATGAATGGTTTTATGGCGATGTTGTTTCGGACGACGCACTCAAAGGTGGAAATGGAATATCTGACATGTCGGATATTTTCCAACTCGAAAATTTTAATGGAACAGCAAGCAGTGAGTCGTTATTGCAATTCTACAGAGCGCAGTATCAAGGTATTTACAGATGCAACCTGGCAATTACTAATATACCCAACATTGCCCCTGACGATACAATGAGCTTGAGCATTAAAAACAGGCTAATTGCTGAAGCAAAAACATTAAGAGCCTACTACTATTTTAGACTTGTTCGGATTTTTAATGAAGTTCCTAAGGTTACCAAAATTCCCACCAGCTCTGCGGATTATTACCCTAGCCGTGCACCTCGCGACACAATTTACGAACTTATATACAACGACTTATTGGAATCCATTCCAAATCTATGGTTAAAAAGCGAGTATCCACTAGCAGATCTTGGACGAATAACAAAAGGTTCTGCACAAGCAATTCTTATGAAAGCTTACCTGTATAACAATAAATGGGAAGATGCTATGGCCTGGGGCGATTCAATTATATCATCCGGAGAGTATGATTTAAACTCAACTTACGCTAACAATTTTACATTGGAAGGCGAAAATGGAATTGAATCGGTATTCGAGATTCAATATATTGAGGATCCAAAAAGCGATTATGGAGAAGGTAGTGGCTACACCCGAGGTACTTTCAATATTATTATGCAAAGAACCCGTTCAGGAAAACTAGGCTGGGGCTTTTGCCACCCAACGGTAAATTTAATCAATGAGTACGAAGTAGGAGACCCACGTAAGGATGCGACAATTTCAGTGCCAGATGATGACGTGTATTTAGGAAATGCTTACCACAGTAGAAAGTATGCATTATCAGGCTATGTTTTAGCCCATGCAACCAGAGGGCCACTTAATTATAAAGCAATAAGGTATGCAGATGTTCTGCTTATGTACGCAGAAGCAGCCTGTGAACTAAATCAACTTGGGCCTGCTAAGTTACAACTGGAATATTTAAGAAGTAAAAGAAGGCAAGGCAATGCAGGTATTCTCCCTGAGTTCCCTTACGGAAGTTATTCTGACGACCAAGCAGGATTGAGAGCGGCTATTCGTCACGAACGAAGGGTTGAACTAGCTCTAGAAGGCCAACGATTTTTCGATTTAGTACGTTGGGGTGTAGCCGAGCAAGTTATGAACGCTTATAGGGAGGGAGAATCCGAATTGGTAAAGCAATACATGCAACCCTTTGTGGCTGGCAAGCATGAATATTTCCCTATTCCAGAAAGCGAAATTAATCTCAACCCAAATTTATAGTGAAATCCAAATATCTAAACATAACATTTATTCACTAACTCAAAAACAAACGCTATGAAAAGAAGTTTTCTTTTAATGCTAACAGCAGTAATGGTAAGCGGTGTGTTTTTTTCCTGCTCCAAGGATGACGACAGCGAGACCATTGTCGTAAAATCACGCTTTACTGTTACTAACGATGATGTTGACGGATTCAAGGTTAATATTGTCAACGATTCTGAGAATGCTACAAGCTATGAATGGAATTTTGGCGATGGTAGCACCATAGGAACACAAGCAGATGCTAATTTCTCTTACACTTACGCTCAAGCAGGAACTTACACTATCACTCTTAAAGCTAAAAATGGAAATGTTGAGAATACTTCCTCCAAGGAGATCATTGTTTCAGGCATGACCTTAAAACAATTCTTAGCAGGAACTGCCGCTGAAGGGAAGGTATGGCATCTGGAGTTTAATGATCTAATAAATATGTTTAAACCTGATCTTAGCGAGTGGTGGTATGGATGGAATATATTGCCTACTGCAGACCAGCGTAATACTGTTCGTCACCATGAATACATTTTCAAACCTGATGGTTCATTTGAATTTAAAACAAATGGATACACTGTTCGTCCTGTTAGAGATTATCTTTTTGGCGACGCTCCAGAATCCAAAGGTTGGTCAGATATTGAAAGTTGGACTAGTTTAGGCGGTAAGGATTGTAGTACATGGGGGAATAATACTAATATAACTTTTGCAATTGGAGTTGCTTCAAAATATACACCAATGTGCTCTAACAGAATAACATTAACAGGAAAAGGTGGACATATTGGACCAATGGATTGTGGTACTTTGAATGTTATTGGAGAACCAGCAAATGAAACTTTCTATGAGGTTCTAAAATGGGCTGATGGAGGTTCAGAACCCGATACTCTTATTCTTTATACCCCTTGGGGAGGTAACGAAAATGGAGTAGGTACAGAAAGACCTGCATTAGGCGTCATCAAACTTGTCTCGTATAAAAATTCAGGACAAATTCCTGATGACGAGGTAGTGGTTAATAAACCTTTAGAAGTTCATGATATCATTGAAACCTTCGAAACTGCTGGAACAATGACTTGGGTTCCAGAAAATTGTACTGAATTTGTTGAAGATTTTGCTAACCCATTTTCAACTGGCATTAATACATCTGCAAAGGT
>CAZTVB010000196.1:0-5862 GCA_964616315.1 uncultured Rikenellaceae bacterium | reverse complement strand
AGATACAATAACAAAGATAACTTTTATTTTGAATTGTTAAAGGTAAAAATTGTTTACTAATCGACAAAAGCAATGCTGAAATATATTCAGTTTTGCAGACCTAGCCAAACCCCAACGGTAAACTTACAAAATTCTTTGACAAAAGGATAAAAACTAGATGTGGAATAACACAAACGATACTCCAAACAGGCAAAATAAAACGTTTAACGGTAGTTTAAGTTTACTCTATAAGACTTAGACCTTTAGCTCCACTAAAGTCCTTCCCCAGCAATTAACTCAAAGCTAATTAGCACCGGATTATGGTCGGAATGCTTAAAGTTTAGGTTCTCTGTTTTGCAGTTTAACATGCGTACGTTGGGCGATAGCAAAAAGAAATCGAGTATGCCCGTGTAGTTTCGGCCTGGGGTATAAGGCTCGTTCAGGTAGCGGTTAGTTGGCTCGGTGGAGTCGTAAACCCAAGTCCAGTCAACAGGCATAAAACTTTCGCTTATATTGGTTAGCTTAAAAAATGGCACAACGTAATTATCGCCAAAGGTTGACAGAGGAAAATTGGGCGGAGACTGATTCCAATCGCCACCAACCAAAACGTAGTTTCCTTTTTCGTACTCCTCCACCACAAACTGTTTCAAAAATTCCATCTCCTGCTTTTTGAGCGAGCCATCGTCGAAAGCGGAGTTATGGGTATTTACCAGAACAAACTCTTTCCCATTACTGGTTAGATAGCGATTTACAAGCATACACCTGCGCAGGTTAAATAGCCGAACAGGCCAAGAGAACTGACCCGGATACTGGTATCGGAATGATTTTTCCGGAACTGACTGGCTATAAGTTACAACCCCAGATAGCACTCCTCCCATTGGATTCGACACGGGAATAGGAACAAAGAAAGCATTGTAGTTATAGCCCACCGAACTCTGATAGTTTAGGGATCTATCTATGGTAGCGGTTTGATTCATGCCGTAAGTTCTATGTGAATCGAAATCGACCTCCTGCAAAAGGAAAAAATTCCGATGTTTATGCTGGTCCAGAAAAGCAGCTATTGAGTTCAGGTTTTGGAGCGTGCGCTCCTTGGTATCGCGAACTTTTGTTCCCTCATCGTAGAAAAAGTCCATATTATCGCCCAGCCCTGCGTAACCAATATTCCAAGTTAAAGCGGTTAAGGTGTCGCCAACTGGAATAGTATCGGGTGACTCGGATGCCCAAACACTAAGCTTTGGCTCTGGATTATAATATGTTAACGAGGCATAGGCTATAAACAAGCCGAACAGCACTAGCAAAAATGCAACCGTAATTGCAAGATAACGGAATATTTTTCTAACCATTTCAGATTGAGTATTTATGTGAGTAAAATTAATAAAATCTGAACACAAAGCAAAGGCTAGTTTGGTGGGTATCATTTTAATATCTATCTTTGAAACGTTAAAGAAAAAAATCCTATGAAGTTTGGAGTTGTAATATTTCCGGGGTCTAACTGCGATAGGGACACCGTGTATGTACTAAAAGATATCCTTGAACAGGAAGTGGTTACACTTTGGCATAAGGAAACCGATTTTGATGGGAATATCGATGTAATTATACTCCCTGGTGGTTTCTCCTATGGCGATTACTTGCGTTCGGGTGCTCTGGCAAAGTTCTCTCCAATTATGAATAGGGTTATTGAGTTTGCCAATAACGGAGGTTATGTTTTTGGCATTTGTAACGGCTTCCAGATTCTTTGTGAATCGGGATTACTACCCGGAGCTTTACTACACAATATGAACCAGAAGTTTATTTGCAAGAATGTTTTCCTTACCCCCGATAGTAAAACTACCGCTCTGACTAAATATTTACCAAAAGATAAGGCATTAAAGGTACCAATCGCCCACGGCGAAGGGCGTTACTTTGCTGACAGAGAAACCCTTGCGCAGATGCGTATAAATGGCCAAATCCTTTTCCGTTACTGCGATGAGAGCGGAATGGTATCGGAATCGTTCAACCCAAATGGTGCAGTTGAGAATATTGCAGGTATTTGTAACGAGCGCAAAAACGTGTTCGGCATGATGCCTCACCCCGAAAGAGCCTCAGATGATGAACTGGGCAACACCGATGGTAGGCTTATATTTGAATCGATGCTAAAGTACATCCAAGAGAATGGATAGACAATTGGGCAATTAGAAGGTATGACAATATAGAAAACCTCGCTTTATAAATGCGGGGTTTTTAATTTTGTTTCCCGCAGATTTAGCTGATACTCGCAGAGCATTTCAATGCTCCATCACTCCATTACTCTTCATTCCCTCATTAACTCATTGTCTCATTGCCTAACTCCCTCCGTGCAAAAACTTTTTACGAATCCAACGCGGAAAAATTATTGCACCAATAAAAAGGTATGGGTAGTAACTAATAAAGCGCCATAGCAGTGCCATTCCCACAGCAATTGAACCGAGCGATGCAGCGTCAACAGGAATAAACTCAGAGAGATAGCGGGTAAAAACAAACTCGGCAAAGCCACTACCGCCAGGCGTTGGACTCACTAGCATCATTATCCACATTACCAGCTGACGTGCAAAAATAAGCAGGTGGTCCTCAACGGCAAAAAAGGCCAATAAAATTGCATTTACCACCCAAAAACGCGATGTCCACGATAGAAATGTGCTAGCAAAAGCCTTTGCCCAAAACGAAAATGGCTTTTTCCTATATTCAATTGAACTACTTATTATATCGGTACCGGCACGGTTTGCTCCGTGTTTCCAGCGCCTAAGTAAAGGCAACTTAAAAATCATCAGAATCAACCATTTTAATCCGCGAGGATTAAAAAACAGGCCGTAACTAAGAAAAATTATCCAAACTAACTTTATGACATAGCCAACAGCGCTAAATATCATCAACTCTCGGATTATGGCGCTATTTGCCGCCGCAATTCCAAATAAATCCGATGTGCCCACAATAAGCATAACTATAGGAAACATCAACACAAAGTAAAGTTCGTCCAGAAACGAAGTAATCATAACCACTGCAGAGCTATGACCCAAGTTAAGCCCCTCCTTATTAACATATACTATAGCTACACTTGTTCCTCCAACAGCCGAGGGTGTAATGGCCGATGTAAATTCCCAAAGCATTATTACCCTAAAAGCCTGCCAAAACCTAAACTTACCATCGGTAAGGGTAATTAAGCGCAGGATGTAACCTATATCGCGGCCAGCCATAAAAAAAATAGCAACAAAAAGCCAGAACACGGAACGCCAAGTAAACTGAATAAGATTTAACGCATCGGGGTTAAACTCTGTATAAAGCATATAAGCCACAACTCCCAAACCGATTACAATAGGAATAAGCGCTGAACTCAGTTTTATTCGTCGGGCTGGATTTTCGGGGATAGATGCTTTAACTTTGTGCATTACTTTTTTTGAGTTACTAGTCAACAAATTTAAAATAATTTGGTTTGCATTGGGGACAATTAAGATTAATAATTCATAAAACGGGAGCTAAACTTTTAATTAATCCTTGGGTCAGATGCTTGGTATTTAGATTTTTTCAACAAACAGAACTAAATGGAAAAACAGAATAGGCTTAGGGCGCACATGGCAATTATTGCTGCCAACATACTTTTTGGTATTAACTACTCCATTGCCAAAGGGGTTATGCCCGACCATTTAAAGCCAGGGGGATTCACCCTGCTAAGGGTAATAACTGCCTCAGCGCTGTTTTACCTATTCTCCCAGATTGGCCGAAAGTACGAGCGTATCGATAAAAAGGATTACTTACGATTTATTATGGCAGGCCTCATGGGTGTTTCGTTCAACCAAATGCTTTTCCTATATGGCCTAAACTTCAGTTCCCCTATCGATTCATCAATTATATCGACATTAAACCCTGCGATGGTTATGCTTATTGCCTTTCTGGCAATTGGCGAGCGAATAAGTATAACAAAAATTATCGGTTTAGTTGTGGGAGCATCGGGCGCACTGTTGCTGATTTTTGGCAAAGGTGAAATAGGTTTTGGATCGGAACACTTTGTGGGGAATGTTATGCTATTCTTCAACACCTTGTTCTATGCGGGTTACCTAGTAGTAGTTAAGCCACTGATGAGCAAGTATAGCCCTATAACAGTAATGCGCGGTGTGTTTACCGTAGGATTCTTTGCCGTTCTCCCTTTCGGATTTACCGATTTGCTCAATACTCAGTGGGAAAGTATTCCACCTTCTATATATGGTGCTATTATTTTTGTTCTACTAGGGCCAACGTTCCTTGCATACCTATTAAACAGCTGGGGGTTGCGCCATGTTCAGGCAACTACCGTAAGCATTTATATATACTCACAGCCAGTAATTGCCACTATGGTTGCGGCAATACTCGGACAGGATATGCTCGATGCCCAAAAGATAATTGCAGCACTACTTGTTTTTGCAGGGGTTTACCTTGTGAGCAGGGCAAGGATTAATTAACTAATGAGATAATTGGACAATTAGACAATGTGGATGATTGGAGTAATGGAGCACTATGCGCTTATCCGCGTAATCTACGGGAAACAGCCCTTACTTAGCCGCGGCTTGTAAGTTCCCTTGCAATTGACTCCATCAGTTCAACGCCGTCCATGATTATATCATCCGGAAAATCGTAGTCGGGCGAGTGAATATCGGGTTGATTTTCACCTGAGCCTAAGCCATATATAATTGAAGGGCAACAAGAGGTAAAGTGAGCAAAATCCTCGCTCCAGCGGTTCGGTTGCTCTAAATACAGAACATCTTTATTATGTTGCTTACAAATACCCTCCACAATGGTTGTTAGTTCCGGGTTACAAACCGACGCTGGATACTCGTCAGTAAACGATGTGGATACACCTAGCCCAAACTTCTCGGCAATTTGAGCCGATAGGCTTACGGCCTTATCGGATAACAAATCCATATCGGCATTATCGAACGCTCGGAGCGTGGCCATAATTACTGCAGAGCCAGCCGATGTTCCAAATGCTACCTCGCCTACACTAACGTGAATCAATGTAACAAGCACAAAATCCTTAAAAGGAACGGAATCTTTAAGGTTGTTAAGCATTTGAATAATTTCGGCAACAGCCACCGAAGGATTTAATCCCCGTTCGGGGTATGCTGCATGTGAGTTACGCCCAGTTAAGTTGATTATTAATCCTTTTGATGCCGATGAAAATGTATACCTCCCCATAATTATCTGTCCTTTGGAATACTTGGGCAGATTATGCAATGCTATGGCGTAATTTGGAAGCATATCCAACTCCTTAAGTCGCTCAATGGAGTTCTTTGCTCCAAGCCCGTTCTCCTCGGCAGGTTGATAGAGTAAAATTGCACGTCCCCTGTCCAAGGGTTTCTCGCTAAATTTTACCGCAAGCCCCGATACTATTGCCATGTGCCCATCGTGCCCACAAACATGCGACACACCAGGAACATTAGATTTATACTTAACGTCGTTGGTTTCAGTAATTGGCAAAGCATCCATATCGCATCGGAAAAGCACGGTAGGGCCATCCTCCTTACCATTGTACACAGCGGCCATACCCTCTCCTGCTATGTTGGAGTATAGCTCATCGGGCCTATAACGGCTAAGGAAAAAACGTAAGCGTTTAGCAGTAGCCCGCTCCTCTCCCGATAACTCAGGATTGCGGTGTAACTCGTGCCTTAATCGGATTAACTCTTCCATTGCTCTAGAATTTGCGTTTTGTAAAAGTAGAAAAAAACAAAGAAAGTTATGCAATTTGAAAATGAGATAATTTGAAGATTAAGGAATGAATATCGTATAATTAAGGAGATTTGTCATGTTGAACCCGCCTACCCTGCATAGCGGCAGGCAGGCGAAATAAAACATCTTATAACAAACAAATATCGAGGTTATCTTCAGATAATTTTATTC
>CAZTVB010000195.1:0-5873 GCA_964616315.1 uncultured Rikenellaceae bacterium | reverse complement strand
GTTGAAGATTTGGCCCTAAAAAAAGGAGACACCGCTATACTTGCTAGTATATGGAGTCGGTATGGATTTACTAGTTACTGGGTAGGACGATATCCTGCTGCTATTGATTTTTACAATAAAGCAAAGGATTACTATTTAAGTAAAAATGATAGTGTTAATGCTGCCTGGAAGGGCTACATGATAGGTCTAACTTATAAATACTGGGGAAAGTATCATGAAGCCCAAAATGAGATTCAAAAAGATATAAGTATTTTTGAGAAACTGGGCGACAAGGATGGCATTCTTAATTGCTATATTGTTTCGGGCTATATTAATCAGGCTTGGGGAAATAATGATGAGGCTAATCGAATTTGTAGAATCACCCTGCAGATGGCCAAAACACAAAATGATATTTCGGCTCAAGGCTACTCATATCTTGCTATTGGCAATGTTTTGTTGACAAAAAACAACTTGGATTCCGCCTTAATTTACCTCAATAATGCCCTGTCAAAGTTTAAAGAGTGCGATGAGGAGTATGGAGTAGCAATAACCAACAGAGATTTAGGCACTTACTATTTACTTAAAGGTAATACCCAAAAATCTCTCATTCATTTGAACACTGGACTCGAAATACTCGCTAAAATATTGAATAAGCGTGGCTACTCAGAGGTGCTAGCCATAATAGGCAAAGTTTTTTTGGACAGAAATGACTACGAAAATGCTGTGAGAAATCTTGAAGAATCGCAACGGTTAGCCCTACAAATGGAACTTTACGAGGATATCATAAATAATTATCAGAGCCTTTCGGTAGCCTATGAAAAATGGGGAAAATATGATTCGGCCTTAAAGTGCATTCAAAAATATACACAATTAAAGGATTCAATTTTTAACGCTGAAAAGCACTTTCAGATAGCGGAGCTACAAACACAGTACGAAACAGAGAAGAAGGAGCAACAAATTGCACTGCAAAATATAAAACTCGATAAAAACAAATCGATACAACGTCTACTGATTCTAGCATTTATCCTTGCATCTTCATTAGCATTCTTTTCATTCCGATGGTATAGAATAAAGAAACGCGACAATCAACTTTTGAGCGAGCAAAAAAGGTTGATAGAGCAAAAAAACACTCAAATTACCGATAGCATTAACTACGCAAAACGAATTCAGGGTGTTTTGCTAGGAAAATCATCAGCATTGCCTAAACCCGTTAAGGATTTATTCATACTATATCAACCCAAAGACATTGTTAGTGGGGATTTTTACTTTATAAAGGAATACCAAAACTACACTGTAATTGCTGCTGCTGATTGTACAGGGCATGGTGTACCTGGCGCATTTATGAGTATGCTTGGAGTAACATTGCTGAATGAAGTTTTTACATACTCAAATCCAAAAACCGCTGCTGAAGTTTTAGAAGAACTGAGAATCAAAGTTAAAGAAGCATTAAATCAAACAGAATATAAAACAGAAGCTAAGGATGGAATGGATATAGCTCTTTGCATTATAGATAAAACCAATAACAAACTTCAATTTTCAGGTGCATACAACTCCCTGTATATGATTAGAGATGTTGAACTGACTGAATTTAAAGCAATACGCAACCCTGTTGGTGTACATATGAAAGAGTTGCCTTTCCAAAATGAAATTATTGAATACCAATCCAGCGATCAATTTTACATTTTCTCCGATGGGTACTCCGATCAGGTTGGTGGTTTATTGCAACAGAAGTTTAAAATAGTTGAGTTCCGCAAACTAATTCAGTCTATTAGTAACCTACCAATGAAAGAGCAAGCAACTAAGTTAGAAAACACCATTCAGATTTGGAGAGGAAGTGCTGACCAAACTGATGATATACTTGTGATTGGATTTAAATTTTAAAAAACTCCTAAACTTTTTTTATTTTTCTGCTCAACAACACTAACTCTAGCGAACAACTTCGAGTTAAATGGTTTTTCTTTGCTCAGTTGAATTGATTTCAAAATTGTTTATGAACGCTATTTTAAACCATCGCTCAATAAGAAAGTATAAGGATAATCCTATCGAAGATGAACTGCTAAATGATATCCTTTATGCAGGGACAAGAGCATCCACTACTGGCAATATGCAAGTTTACAGCATTATTGTTAGCAAAAGTCAGGAGGTTAAACAGCAATTAGCTCCATGTCACTTCAATCAAGCAATGGTTACGCAGGCTCCGGTTGTACTTACTTTCTGTGCCGATTTCAACCGCTTTAACAAATGGTGCATTCAGCGGAATGCGAAACCTGGGTACGATAACTTTTTATCGTTTTTTACTGCTGCAATCGATGCTTTACTTGCTGCTCAGAATGTATGTATTGCGGCAGAGGAAAATGGACTTGGAATATGCTACCTCGGAACTACAACATATACAGCCGCTAAAATTATTGAGGTTTTAAAATTACCCAAAGGTGTTGTTCCTGTTACTACAGTTGTATTAGGTTATCCCGATGAAACGCCTGAGTTAACTGACCGTTTACCATTGGCAAGTATACTACATCAGGAAGTATATCAAGATTATTCGGAGGGTGATATCGACCAAATTTATCAGCATAAAGAGTCCTTACCGCTTACAAAGAAACTTCTGGAGGAGAATCAAAAGGAAACTCTTGCACAGATTTTTACAGATAAGCGTTACACCTTAAAAGATAATGTGGCCTTCTCCAAAACGTTACTCAGCGTTTTGGAACAGCAAGGCTTTATGAATAACGACAGAAAAGAATAGTTTAATAAATTGATTTACATATAGAAAAGGCTGCGAATTGCAGCCTTTTTCTTTTACCCATAATATTTGTTAAACAGGAGCATCTTTTACTGTTATTAAAATAACAGTAATTGAATATGGGTTATCTTTGCAGAATAATTAATCACAAATATAAAAATATGATTACCAGCAATCCTACCCTTAAACTTTTAATGATTGATGCAGCAAGCGGATTCTACAAGGTGCAACGCTATAATGTGGGCGATTTCTTTGGCCCGGTAGATTTAGGAATTCATCTTGCACATAAACACAACAGTTTAAACGTTGGGGTTGGTTTATTGGCTGGTTCTATTTTTCCTGGCTCAAATAGGTTAATTGTGAATGGTATTTCGCCCAGTTGGCATGGTTTTTTTATTTCATCGATGGGTGGCGCAGGTTTAGTTTTCGATAATTTGGGTATCAACATGTTCTCCATAGTTGGCAAAACACCAACACCATCCATATTATATCTTAACCGTATTCATGGAGAGGAAATTGAGGTTGAGTTAATCCCTGTTAAGCAAACTACAATTTGGAGCCAGGGGCGCGGTGGGGTATATTCAATGATGCAGCACACTTTGGATTTGTTGGGAAGTAGGTATGAAAACGACCCACGGATTCTGGCTGCTGGCCCAGCATCGCTCCATACCGATTTTGGTGCAATTGCTTCGGCTCCAATTAAGAAAGGAGAGGTTACTTTTGTTGATACTTGGGCTGGACGTGGCGGATTTGGAACAAAAATGGTTCAACAGCATGGAATTGTATCCATTATTTACGGTGGAACCTATGTTGATGATGATTTCCGCGATAGGTCTGTTGCCGATAGTTGGTTTGAGGATAGATACCAGAAACGCTTGGCCGCTAAGGATATGGAGGCTACAACAAAGTACCGTTTCGACCCCAAATTTGAAACAGGTGGAACATTTGGCGTAAACTACGCCACATTAAAAGGCGATACAATGGCCTTCAACTACCGTACTATTTATATGACTGAGGAAGAACGTCTTAAAATACATAAGGATTTTATAGTTGACCATTACCTTAAGCAGTTCAACGAGGAAACCATTAAAACAAAACAGCAGAAGACTTGTGGCGAACCATGCAGTGCTGTTTGTAAAAAAATGCAAGGCGAGTTTAAAAAGGATTACGAGCCTTACCAAACAATGGGGCCTCTTTGTGGAATTTTCGACCAACGTGCTGCTGAGAAAATTAATCACCATGCCGATATGCTTGGATTTGATGCAATTTCGATTGGTGGCGTTTTGTCGTGGTTAATGGATTGTGTGGTTGAAGGATTAATTAAACCCGAGGAATTAGGTATCACCGATACTCCAATCTTTAATCCTGATGGATTTAAAGTGGTTGAAGATTCAATGCATAACGCCAACATAGGCATTGCGCTAATGGAGCAAATGGTCAATCCTAAAGGTGTATTCCATATGAAGGAGGGTGCCAGAAAACTTGCTCGACACTTTGCCCGCAGAAAAGGAACTGCCGTGCTCGACAAGTTTGTGTATGTTGGTTTTGCACGCTCAGGATGGACAGTTCCCAATCAATATTGGACACCAGGAGTTCTTTCGCCAATGGCCATTATGGGCAAATATTACATGTACTATGGAAAGGATTTTGTTCCACCCCGTCAGCTTGGCCGAGAGAATGCAAAACGAATGTTGCTGGAGTTGGTGATGGATAATTTGGGAATGTGCCGATTCCATAGAGCTTGGGCAGAGGATATACTGCCTGAAGTGATAGAGTCACTTTACGGTTTAAGGGATAAATTCCAGCGTTCATTACTACTTACCGCCAGCCGAATTAATAGTCGGAATGCTTCAATTTTCTGGGAAAGCGAACGCAACATCGATTATGTTTACACCTTTCTTAAAAAGAAAAAAGAGGTTGATGGTATAAATAATCCAGAATTGGACAAGTGGATATCGGCGTTTGAAGGTGACAAGAGAGCTGCTGCGCTAGATTTTTGGTACGAATTACACAAAGGAATTCACGAATCGTTACTAGAATTTCATTAATTTTGGATTTAAATATTTAAAAGATGAAAATACTAAAACGAATTCTCATTGTACTAATCCTTTTAATAGTAGGATTCTTCGCTCTATTATACTGGGGAACCTATGAAAAGGGTGTGATGGCAGGGAAAATACTTAGAATTAGCGAGAAAGGCTATCTTTTCAAAACTTACGAGGCTAAACTCAGTATCGAATCGTTCGGAGCATTGAAAGGCACCAGTCCCATTGCTGAAACTTTCGACTTCTCGATATCAACCAAGCAAGATTCCCTTGTTAAGCAGTTGCAGGAGGTTGCGCTAACTGGAGAGCGAGTAAATATTCATTACATAAAAAGGTACATCCGAGTTCCTTGGCGAGGGAGTACTAAATACTTTGCAGTTGAAGTGGAACGTGTGAAAAGGAAATAACAGAAAAGGCAGCCAACAGGCTGCCTTTAGTATCGCACAAACTATTTCTAGTGTTCTCTTCTTCCACCGCCGGTACGACGTTCGCCGCCAAAACCACCACGACGCTCGCCACCACGATCACCGCCACCACGGCTATCGCGATCGAATCCACCACGGCCACCGCCACGGTTGAAACCACCACCACCGCTACGTTCACGGTTAAAACCGCCACCTCCACGAGGTTTATCGGTTTTAGGTTTAGCCTCAGTTACACTGATAACTTTACCATCATACTCAGCACCTGTAAGCTCTTCAATAGCTTTTTTTGCTTCTTCATCGTTATCCATTTCAACGAATCCGAAACCCCTAGAACGCCCAGTTTCCCTGTCGGTAATTACCTTGGCGGATTTAATCGCGCCATACTCTTCGAAAAGTTGCCTTAGGTCATCGTCGCTGATTCTGTAACTCAGACCTGACACGTAAATGTTCATAAATTAAATTAAATTAGATGATTGATTTTTTCGAGCCCTAAGTCAATAACTTCTATCTTTTAGTCGGGAAAAACTGTGATGACAGAAAGCGTTTTCGTTGCTGCTTATTTCTCAAATTTGTGCAAAGGTACGTCTTATTTTCGGATAAACACCATCCAATAAAATAAATCTTATAAAAAACCAATATAATAAAAAAGGGTTATCCGAACGGACAACCCTTTCTAAGAAT
>CAZTVB010000194.1:0-5919 GCA_964616315.1 uncultured Rikenellaceae bacterium | reverse complement strand
ATTGTCAAATCAAAAATTTTTCTGTCTTTTTTATATGAAAAATTATTTATAAAAGCTGAGTTTATAATATGGTTTTCACCTTTTTTTGAATATAAACTTTCATCAATTAAGCCATAAAGATTATCTAAAAGGAAAATTAGTAGTCCTACTTGTTTAATCCATACTATTTTTTGAATTTTCTTCCCCAGAAAGTTTTCTTCAAACTCCATTAAGCCTATTTTCTCTACAAATGGATCTTCCTCATTTATAAGGAACCTATGAAGTTCTTTTAGTTCATCAAAATACTCATCTTTCCATTTGAACACATAAGAATCTGTCTTCGGCCTACCAAAAACTTTTTTTAAACTAGAGTCTTTTATTTTGAGAGAAGGAGCGGCAAGAAGTTTTTCATAAGCCAAAAATTCTCCATACTTATCAACAATTATTTCTATAGGTAAATTATACCATTCAAGTGCTTCATCGCCATATGGCGTTCTAGTAGTTCGGTCAAGTTTAAATTCCTCTAGAGCATACTTTAGCAACTCAATCTCTTTTGTTTTTGGCAAATCTCTCTTAGCCTTTTGAAAATATGAGTTGAATACTAAAACAACGGAATCTCTTCCTTCATGTTTTCCTATCGCTTGAAATTCCCCATTAAGTCTAGAATAAAACTCTTCATCAGTTTCTAAATAATTAAGTTCCGTGGTTGGGAACTTTTCCTTTTTAACTAATAACCTGTCATAGTGCTTTTGAATGGCTTCTTTAAGCATAACCATAGATCAAACATTTTAAAACTCTCTATTCTTCTTAAAATTCTCCGCTTGCTCAAATATCTCAACATACACCTCATCTCTCTCAACAGGAGGGTAGCCGAACTCATCTAAGATTAAGATTAACTCCACCTTCAATGCTGATTTAATGTCATCTCGTTTGTTCCAATCAGGGAATTTTGCTTGGTTGTCAACTATTACCTTAACTGCTTTGGATAAGTCTATCAGTTTGTCCTCAGGGTAGGTGAAGTCGTATTTTTTGCAAAGTTCTTTCAGGATGTCGTAAAAGGCTTTCTCTTCGAAGTCAATACCTAATTCATCACCCGCCTTAAATTCTTTGTGAACCTCCCAAATTAGGTTTGTGAGATGTTCAGCCATTTCCTCGTAAACCTCACTTCTTAATAAATCGTTTTCATCGCGTAGGTTGTAGCGTTCAACTAGGGCTTGCATTTTTTTGGTAAAGTCAATCCCTTTCACTCTGTTAACCTTTTTGATTTCAGCAATTACCTTGGCTAATAGCTGTTGAAGCAACTTAATCTTAGTATTTGGTAGTTTTATTTTCTCGATTTTTGCTAGGTAATCCTCATCAAACAGGTCTTGCTCGGTTTCGTTTTCCTCTCCGAGTTTGTATATTTCTTGAACACCATCGCTTGCTAAAGCATCCTTTATCATTTCCCGTACCCTAGCATTCATTTGTGCTGTATCGGGTGCATCTCCTTTGGTAAGTTTGAACACAATAGAACGTACAGCCAAATAAAAATGGGTATAATCTCTTTCGGTTTGTGTCAGACTCTCGCTTCCTACACAAATATCATAAGCTGCTTTTAATCGTTTTACCAAGCCCATAAAGCGAGTTTCAAACTCCTTGGTTTGCTGTGCAAACTCGGCAGCTAAATTCAAAGTGTTTAACTGTTGAAGTGTTGTCCCATTAAAGTATTTTGAACTATCGAAGGTGTGAAATAGTTTGCCCAAAAGATCGAGATGATTCCTAACAATAATAAGCGACTCGGCAATATCCTCGAAATTGTCCTCATCACCTCTGTTGTACTTGGCTAGAGCAAGGTTCATATACTTTTTGATACCTATGTAATCGACAACCAACCCCTTTTCTTTACCCTCAAATTTGCGATTTACTCTCGATATGGTTTGGATTAGATTATGCTGCCTTATCGGCTTATCAATATACATCGTATCCAAGAAAGGAACATCAAAGCCTGTAAGCCACATGTCAACAACAATGGCAATCTTAAAATTCGACTTCTCGTTCTTAAACTCAGTATCTAAAGTTTTTCTATACTCATTTGTTCCTAATAGTTCGTAAAGCGTTTTATCATCATCCTTACCTCTGGTCATAACCATTTTGATTCGTTCCATCGGTTTGATTCTCTTCCTCTCCTCCTCATCCAGTATCACGTTATCGGCAGCTACCTTAACTTCGTTCCATTCGGGGCGCAATGCGATTATGTTCTTATATAAATTGTAAGCAATCTCCCTATTACTGCAAACAAACATGGCTTTACCTTTTACAGTTGCACCCTCCGAAATTCGATTCTCATAGTGCTTAACAAAATCCTCAGCCAACACTTTTAACCGTTTAGGATCGCCTAGTATGACTTCCATTCTTGCAGTTTCTTCTTTACTTTGCTCTATCTGATACTCATTTGCTCCAGCCTCTGCAGCTTCCTCGTAGTACTTTTCAATCTTTTCGAGTTCACTATTATTAAGTGCAACTTTTGCGGCTCTACCCTCATAAACAATTCTTACCGTGATTTCATCTCGAACCGATTCTGTCATGGTGTAAGCATCAATCACTTTACCAAACACATCAAGTGTTGCATCAATTGGAGTGCCTGTAAAACCTACAAAGGTTGCATTAGGTAAAGAATCGTGAAGGTATTTGGCAAAACCAAATGACTTTGTTACACCTTTTTCGGTTACTTTTATTTTTTGGTCGAGGTTTACTTGACTTCGATGGGCTTCATCGGAAATACATATAATATTGCTTCGTTCGCTGAGCAATTCGGTATCCTCGGTAAACTTATGGATGGTGGTTAAAAATACTCCGCCACTTTTTCGACCCTGAATCAAAGTTCTAAGATTTGCTCGACTTTCGACGCTTACCACAGTGTTATCACCAATGAACCTTTTGGCATTGGTAAACTGTTCCGATAGCTGATCGTCCAAATCGACACGATCGGTAATCATTACGATTGTCGGACTCTCGAAGTGCTCGCTTTTCATTAAGAGCCTAGCGAGGTAGAGCATTGTAAAACTCTTACCACAACCTGTTGCCCCAAAGTAAGTACCGCCCTTTCCATCGCCTTTAGGTTTTTGGGCTAACTTGATATTCTCGAAAAGGCGTTTGGCAGCATAGTATTGAGGGTAACGGCAAACAATCTTCTCATTCTTCTTTGATGTATCGGGGATATAGATAAAATTACGGATAATATCCCTTAGCCTGTTCTTGTTGAACATCCCTTGAACCAATGTAAACATGCTATCGATACCATCAACATCTTTTGCCAATCCCGCAATTCTGCGCCAAGCATAGTAAAATTCGTAGGGAGCAAAGAATGAACCTGCCTTGTTGTTAACACCATCGCTAATAACGCAAAAAGCGTTGTACTTAAACAGTTCAGGAATATCTCTACTATATCGAACTGTTAGTTGTATAAAGGCATCATAAATAGTGGCTTCCTCTCTTATAGCACTCTTAAACTCAAATACCACTAAAGGCAAGCCATTTATGTATAGAATGCCATCGGGAATACGTCTTTCTGCTCCAACTATTTCAAGTTGATTTACAAACTTATAGATATTATAATCGTGCTGATACTCTGAGGTTGGCTCTGCTACAATAGTGTCTAAATCGGGACTAGAGAACTGAGCCTCTAAACCATTGTAGTCTATTAGTTCAATATGAATATCTTTCTGGTTGCGATCTTCGCGTTTTAAAATAAAGCCATCGCTTAACCAGCGAAGAATCTTTTTATTGCTTTCGTAAAGGTCTGATGAAGGTAGTGTTTTGAGTTGAAGAACAATAGATTTAGCCTCGTTTGGGGTTAACTGTTTGCTTTCGTACTTGGTAAGTAGGTAATTTATCAAATCCTCTTCGATAAGTACCTCATCAACTGGTCTGGCAATAGTATTGCCTAAGAAGTGAGTATAACCCTCGTTTCCAAGTAGCTCCGTAAATGCCTTTTCTAATTGTTCTTCGGTGAATTTCATTTTTTTACAATTATTTCCCAATGACCACCAAGTTTAGGCCCTCTTCGTTCAATTATTCCAGCGTTTTTAAGTTTTGCCAGATATGTTTCAACAGTTCTTGGGGTTTTATTAATCTCTTTTGCAATTTGTTGTGATGTATATTCAGGATGGTTCACAATGATTTCAAATGTTGTTGCTATTTCTTTCCCGAAGTCTTTCCGAAGTCTTTCCGAAATCATCCCGAAATCATCCCGAAGCCTTTCCGAAATTTCGGTTTGCGGATGGCTGAAAATAGTGACTTCTACACCTCCGTTCATCTCTTTAATCTCAGGTTCGGGTAAGCCTGCCTCCTTAGACGAATTGATGATTTTAAGTGTACCTCGCCCCCAAGTATCAATATAGCCAGCAAAGAAGCAAGCATTGGCAATAATAGGATTGCGTGGACGGGAGTTGTGCTC
This sequence comes from uncultured Rikenellaceae bacterium, assembly GCA_964616315.1. Taxonomy (GTDB): domain Bacteria; phylum Bacteroidota; class Bacteroidia; order Bacteroidales; family Tenuifilaceae; genus SB25. The sequence continues at coordinate 1,505 of CAZTVB010000194.1, read as the reverse complement.
CAATTTCAAATCTTCAAGGCTTAAACCATATGGTAATCCACCTTCATTCCAAATGGAAAGTTTGCTATCGAATACCCGCATTTGAATTGCTGCACCCATGTAGGTGCGATGAACCAATGCGTTCAAAAGCATTTCGCGTAAAGCCTGAATTGGGTATTGGTCTTTTTCAACGCGCTGAAAACCTTCAAAAGCAATAGGTCGAGTAAGAAACTTATAGTTTAACTGAACTTGAACCTCCTGCACTAGATGAACAAGATTACCCTCAATAACCTCCTGAAATTTTAGGTCGGATGCATCGGTTCCGAAACGACCAATTTTAACCTGAATATTTGGATAAAACCGATTGGGGTCTTTACCAAATAGTATTAATGCCCCACGTTTCAGTTTCGCGCCTTCGGTTAACCTTAGCTTATCTAATATTTGAAAAGTGGTTAAGCCATGAGTGTCTGGCATTCGACCTTTTTCCTTGCTATCAGCAATAAACTTATTAAGGCTACTCTCGTCAATATCGGCAATGGTTGCGCCCTCTTCTACAACATCATCCCATGTTTTGCCTGCCTTTTTAAGTAAAAACTCGTTAAGTTCAACGCCAGTTAACTCCATTTTGGAGCTGCCCGAGCGGTAGTAGTACCTACCACGCAACGAAACGGGAACGGTGTAAGGGTTTACTTGTATTGATATATAATTCTTCCCATTTTCGTTATGAAGTTGCACATCGCAAATAATGCCCATTAAATCCCTAATTTTGTTAGGAATGGTTTCCATTAATGCTTTATATTCTGGCAGATGAACAACATTACCGTTATCATCCCTGCCAATATAAATTACACCACCAATGGCATTGGCAAAACCGCATACCCACTTAAGGTAATCGTCGTGCCAGCTTTGTTTATACTCTATATTTTGTTGTTCGGGCATTATTCTAACTATTCTTTGGTGAATTTTATTTATTCTAATGTTTAAGCCCCCCATCTAATCTATCTAATCTATTCAGTAATCCAATATCGGGATTGTTAGTTTTAAAAATATGCTTTGCCCTGCATTTTTTTGCCAACATCTTTAAAATTTGAGCATCATTAATTTCAGTAGCCTTATAATCGATATTGAAATTTATAGCGTACAGAATATCTGAGAGAAAGAATGAGTTTTTATCAAGACTAACAATATATTTATCAACTACATCTCTCCAGTTTTTTGGTCTTTCGGCAACTAACAAAATCATTAGTTCATGCTTGATTAATGAGTTAGTTTCACTTTGTGCCTTGTTTATTAACAAAGGACCCATTTTTGAAGAGAACAAATCATCCTTAAATAGTTTTACAATATTTGATGGGAGAGCTAATAAAACAGCTTTTCTCTTTTCTATTGGGTCTGAAAATTTAAAATAATCCTCATCAAGATAGAAATTTGCACCTTCAAATGCGATACTACCCTTGTCTGCTAACATAGGAGCAAGCGCAATAAGAAGTTTATTAAATTCATGCCATGATTGTGTGATCTTATCC
>CAZTVB010000193.1:0-5923 GCA_964616315.1 uncultured Rikenellaceae bacterium | reverse complement strand
GAATTAGATATCATATTATGCCTAATGTAGATTCGTCTACAACAGAACAACTGCTAAAGGTTTCAAAGCAATACTCTCAGTGCTTTCCTTTAATGGGGCTGCATCCTACATCGGTTAAGGCCGATTTTGAAAGGGAAATTTTGCATGTTGAGTCAATGTTTAAGGATAACAAGTTCTATGGAATTGGCGAGATAGGCATAGATTTGTACTGGGATAAAACTCACCTTGAGCAGCAAAAAATAGCCTTTAGGCATCAGCTTAGGCTTGCAAAAAAACTCAAACTCCCAGTGGTTATTCACTCAAGAAATTCGTTCGATGAGATTTTTGAGGTAGTCGATAGCGAGGTAGATTCGGATTTATGTGGAGTGTTTCATTGTTTCACAGGAAACTTGGATCAGTATAATCATATTAAGGATTATAAGACATTCAAGGTTGGTATTGGAGGTGTTGTTACCTATAAGAATGGAGGAGTAAGTGATATTCTCCATGAGATAGGATTAAATGACATTCTTTTAGAAACTGATTCGCCATATCTTTCACCTGTGCCAGTTAGGGGGAAGCGGAATGAGAGCTATAATCTTATATATATAGCAATTAAAGTTGCTGAAATTTATGGATTGTCAGTTGAGGACGTTGCAAAGCAAACATATTTAAACAGTCAGGAACTATTTAACTTACCAATAGAGTAATGCAGAAAAACACATCTATACTTATTATATATACCGGCGGAACAATTGGAATGAAACAAAACCCTGAAACAGGAGCATTGTCGCCATTTAATTTTGAGCAGATTGAGCAGGAGGTTCCTGAGTTGCGTAAGTTCGGTTTCGACCTGCATACATACTCGTTTGAGCCACCAATAGATTCATCCGATATCACTCCTGATTTTTGGGTGAGTTTAGCAAAGATTATTGAGCAGAACTACGCCAAATACAATGGTTTTGTTATTCTCCACGGAACCGATACTATGTCGTTTACAACATCAGCTCTAAGTTTTATGCTCGAAGGACTCGAGAAACCTGTTGTGCTTACAGGCTCTCAGCTTCCAATAGGGATGCTCCGTACCGATGGTAAGGAGAACTTAATAAGTGCCGTAGAAATTGCTGCAGCGCAGCAAAATGGCCAACCCATGGTTCCTGAGGTAACAATTTTTTTCGAGAATAGGCTTTACCGCGGTAACAGGACAACCAAGCATAATGCAGAACACTTCAACGCTTTCCGCTCCGATAACTATCCTTTCCTTGCCGAGGCGGGAATAACAATTAAGTATAACTTCCCTTTTATTCATTACACTACAGGAAAGCAAGATTTGAGAATTCACACGAAACTCGACTCAAGTATTGGTGTACTAAAGTTGTTCCCAGGAATTACTCCTGAAATTGTAAAGGCCGTTACTGAATCAAACGGAGTAAAAGCGATTGTTATTGAAACATTTGGCTCGGGAAATGCGTTAAGCCGTCAATGGTTCCTCGATATAATTAGCGAGGCTGTTAAAAATAATATTGTAATTCTTAACGTTACTCAATGTAAAGCTGGTAGCGTAGATATGGATAAGTACGAGAATGGGCTAAAGTTAAAAAACATTGGCGTTGTTAGTGGATACGATATAACTTTTGAGGCAGCAATAGCCAAGTTGATGTTTTTAATGGGAAAAGGTTTTTATGGTGAAATGCTAGCAAAGGAGCTAACAAAATCAATTAGTGGAGAAATAACCCTGCATTAGTCATTGTTTTTTTCAATAATTTTTTTGTAATTTGCGCCACGAATTTTGCGTTTTTTAACATGGAGTGAATATGGGAGAGATGGCCGAGTGGTCGAAGGCGCACGCCTGGAAAGTGTGTAGGCTCCAAAAGGGCCTCATGGGTTCGAATCCCATTCTCTCCGCATTAATTTGGATTTTTTTAAAGCGATAATTAATTTTAAAACAAAAACCCTTAGTAATAATTTAACGACAAACAAACCATGAAAAAGCTATTTGCATTAGTTGCAATTTTAGGAGTGCTCGGTATGGGAGCAACCTATGTATCAGCTCAGAATGAGACTGCCGCAAAAGCCGACACTGCTGCCGTTGCTCAGGCAACCACAGATCAGGCTGCTGCCACAACAGCTCCTGCTGAAGAACAATCTTTACACAAACAAATTAAAACCAAGTTCATCGAAGGTGGTCCTGGTTTTATGGCATCAATTCTTTTGACTTTAATTTTTGGTTTAGCTATTGTAATTGAGCGTATCATTTACTTAAACTTAGCAACAACCAATACTGACAAGTTATTAAAGAAGATTGAAGAAGCTCTTGATAAAGGAGGTATTGAAGCGGCTAAAGAAGTTTGCCGAAATACCCGTGGTCCAGTTGCAAGTATTTTCTACCAAGGTCTAGATCGTTCACACGAAGGTATTGATGTAGTTGAGAAATCTATTGTTGCTTACGGATCTGTTCAAATGGGTCAATTAGAAAGCGGACTTACTTGGATTGCCTTATTCATCGCTCTTGCGCCAATGCTTGGGTTCATGGGTACTGTAATTGGTATGATTGGTGCTTTTGACGCTATTCAAGCCGCTGGTGATATCTCTCCCTCGCTTGTAGCTGGTGGTATTAAAGTTGCGCTTATTACAACCGTTTTCGGTCTTATCGTAGCTATTATTCTTCAGATTTTCTACAACTATCTTCTTTCTAAGATTGACAAGATTACCAATGGTATGGAAGATGCCTCTATTAGTCTTCTTGACATCCTAGTTAAGTATAACCTTAAAAAGTAATTACAATGCAAAATAGCTCAATGTCGAAAATACTTAAGGTATTATCGTGGCTATTGATGGGTGTTTCTGTTATAATGACAGCCTTGTTCTACACTGGCAATATGTCTGAAGAGCCATTTATTATGTGGGCTTACTTACTATTTGCTGTGGCAGGATTATTGGCGCTAGTTTTTCCGGTATATTTCTTTATCAGAAACCCCAAAAATGCCGTTAAGACCTTAGCCGGATTAGCAGTTATGGGCTTGGTGTTTGTAATTGGTTATATACTTGCCGATTCAACTCCAATTTTTTCACCCACTCAGAATCCAGATTTATCAAATACTTCTGTTCTAATCCTCACAGATACAGGACTTATTGCTACTTACGTTATGTTTGGTGTAGCAATGGTTTTACTACTCTATACTGGAGTAAGAAGTGTTATTAACAAGTAGTTGAATATTCGGTTAGCCCAATTTTATGGGCTAACCCAAATAATACAATACTGAAATGGCAAGAAAAGTACCAGAAATCAATGCTAGTTCGATGGCCGACATCGCGTTCTTGCTTTTGATTTTCTTCCTGATGACCACAACAATGAATGTGGACACAGGCTTACCACGTATGCTTCCGCCTATGCCCGATCCTAGTGTTAAGCAGGACGATGTTGAGGTTAAGCAGAGAAACGTTTTTACGGTATTAATCAACAAGAGCGATCGACTACTTGTTCGTGGCGAGCCCATGGATGTTTCCTTGCTCAAGGAGAAGACTAAGGAATTTGTTATGAATCCCAATAACGATGCCAACATGTCTGAGCAAGAGGAAAAGGATGTGCCGATGATTGGAAAATTCAATGTATCTAAGGGTGTGGTTTCTCTTCAGAACGATAGAGGAACATCATATACTATGTACATGAAGGTTCAGAACGAGTTGGTTGCTGCTTACAATGAACTTCGTGAAGATTTATCGCGAAGTAACTTTGGTAAACCTTACGATAAACTCTCAGAAGATGAGAAAGAAGCGATAGGTAAGGCTATACCTTCTCGTATATCCGAGGCTGAACCTAAAAATATTGGAGGGAAAAAGTAATGGCAAAATTTGGACGTAAAGGAAAAGATGATATGCCTGCCATATCAACTGCTTCATTGCCCGATATCGTGTTTATGCTGTTGTTCTTTTTTATGGTTAGTACAACAATGCGTGAAACCAGCCTTATGGTCTCTTCAAGGCTACCATCCGCAACTGAGGTTGCTAAACTTGAGAAGAAATCGTTAGTATCTTACATTTATGTTGGACCGCCCATTAAAAGTTTTCAGGGTTTATATGGAACGGAGCCTCGCATTCAACTTAACGATAGTTTTAAGAGTTTGGATGATATCCGTGACTTTATTTCATCTGAGCGCGATGCTATGAGCGAATCCGATAGACCTTTGCTTACTACATCGTTAAAAGTTGATGAGGATACTCGTATGGGTGTTGTAACTGATATTAAGCAGGAACTTCGTAAGGCTAGCGCACTTAAGATTAACTATGCTGCTAAGAAAATTGAGAAAAAGTAATTTTTTCCCATATGATGACAAAAAAGGAGGATTTATTCCTCCTTTTTTTATTTCAACTTAATTCAGTTTGCGTTGTTTTAACCAATAATTACTTTTGTAAAAAAACACGAATATGAAAATTAAGCATTTTATTGTTGGTTTGATACTTCTGTTATCACTTTCAAGTTGTAACAACAGACATAAGGAATATAAGGCCAAATATATATTCTACTTTATAGGCGACGGAATGGGAATACAGCAAGTGAACGCGGCTCAGCTTTATGCAGATAGCGTTCTTATTGATTCCATAGGTGTTGTTTTTACAAAGTTTCCTGTTGCATCTCTTTCCACAACATACGCTGCCAATCGATATATTACCTGCTCAGCTGCAGCTGGAACGGCATTGTCAACTGGGTCAAAAACATCTATCGGGACAATTGGGTTGAATGCAGATCATACCGATACCCTTTTTAGCATTGCAAAGCGATTTAAAGAAGCTGGGCGGAAAGTAGCTATTCTAACCAGTGTCAGCATTGATCATGCAACACCTGCTGCTTTTTATGCTCACAAGGGCTCACGTAGTAGCTACTATGAAATTGCTAAAGATCTGTTAGTTAGTAATTACGACTTTTTCGCATCGGGTGGTTTTGTTGAACCTTTTGGTTCTAAAAAGGATACTGGTGTAGTTTCAATATATCAACTTGGAGCTCAAAAGGGAATAAATTTTACTCAAACATTTTCTGGTGTTGATTCGTTGTCGAATGTTAAAACAAATTCCATTGTTTACTCTGTTCCAAATCCAGCACCTAGCAGTACCTTGCAGTATGAGATTGATAGGGCAGATAGTGATATAACCCTTGAGGATATTACCAGAAAGGCCATAGAGGTAGTTGATAATCCTAATGGTTTTTTCATGATGGTCGAAGGGGGAAAGATAGACTGGGCTTGCCACGATAACGATGCAGCAACGGTGATTAACGAAGTGCTTGCATTTTCTCGCTCTGTTAATGCTGCTTTCGAATTTTACAAAAAACATCCGAACGAAACATTAATAATTGTTACTGCCGATCACGAAACAGGAGGAATGTCACTTGGAAACGACAATAATGGGTACAAGAATTTTTTAAGTATTTTGCGCAACCAAAAGATGTCGCAGGAGAAGCTTCACCAAACCATTGAAAATTACCGTAACGGTAATCCTAGAGCAACGTTCAATCAGGTTATGGAAATAATTCAACAAAACACCGGATTATCTTTAACCGGAGATTTTGCTTTGAGCCCAGAAGAGTTAGATTTGCTAAAACAGGCTTATAACGTTTACTTTGGCATTAAGCAAACTAACAATAGTAAGAATGAGTACAGCAAAACCGATTTACTAGCAAGGACTTCGCTGTCAATTTTAAACAAAAAAGCAGGAATTGGTTGGACAAGTGGAACTCATACGGGATCGCCAGTCCCAGTTTTTGTAATAGGAGAAGGACAAGAACTCTTTGGTAAGTTTTTAGATAATACCGATATACCCAATAATATTCTCAAATCAACAGGAATTAGAAAATAGTTAGAGGGCTCAGCCCTCTTTTTTTTCGCCTAATAAGAATGTAATAAAATTTTAGTTTTTTATTTTTGACTAATGCTATTAATCAATAGGCTAT
>CAZTVB010000192.1:0-5947 GCA_964616315.1 uncultured Rikenellaceae bacterium | reverse complement strand
GTATAGATCCATTAGTATAATAAAACATTAAATCGTTAAATGACCCAATTTCCTGATTGCCAGTTATACCGTACCCAACTCGAAGTTTAAGTTGATTAACAAAATCGATATTTTCTAGGAAAAATTCTTTTTTAACATCCCACGCTACTGAACCCGAGGGAAATATACCCCACTCGTTATTTTTTCCAAATTTTGAGGAACCATCACGCCTTAAGGTTAGGGTAGCAAAATATTTAGATTCATAGTTATAAGTGGTTCTTCCAAAAAATGATATCAATCTGTTAGAGTTTCTCCAGGATTCAATATCTTTTCCTATTTGAATGGTTGTTAAATGTGATAAGTTGTTTGATGCTAAATAATCAGATAGCGCATCGCTTCCTTGTGCTTTTATTCCGGTATAGGAGTCTTCTTGAAAAGAATAACCTCCTAGAATACTAAAATTATGTTTATCGTTAAATGTTTTGGTGTAATTTAATGTTGTTTCAAGTAATTTCGATTGAGAGTTAGAGTATCTGCGTTGCCCAAATCCATTATGACCAGATGCATAGATATTTGTTGGCTCGTAGTAGAATGATTCTTCATCATCGCGAATATAACTAAGGTTCGTAGAAGCGATCAAACCTTCAATTATTTCTAAACTAATTTTCGTAGTACCGAAATATCGTTTAGCATTACGTTCATTTTGAATTAAATTAGCAAGAGCAATTGGGTTGTTATAGTTAAAATCTCTTTGAAACTCAAAATACCCTAAACTTTTATCTTGTATTCCTTGATTGTTATACTTATAAACGGGATCTGTCGGATTTCTGATGTAAGTCTGATAAAAGACATTTGAAGAACTCATACCATTTCCATAGTTAATTTTATCATTGGTCTCAAAAGTTCCTGACATAGATGCATCAATAGTTAATTTATTGTTGAATGCTTTCTGAGTTAAATTTAATCTAACGATATTACGTTCTTTACCGCTATTTATTACAACACCTTGATTGTTAAGATAATTGTATGATAGTCTATATGAAAGATTCTCAGCGGAGTTTGAAAGTGCAATATTATGAGAGTGGGATAAAGCTGTTCTGAAAATTTCGTTCTGCCAATCAGTACTTGCTCCATTATCAGAGAAATTATCTATGGCATTATCTTGGACGTATTTTCTAAGTTCAGATGCTGTGATAAGGTCTAAGCGTTTAGCAACCTGATCGATTGAGAAGTAGGAATTATACTCAACCATAGGTTCGTTAACCTTTTGTGCTTTTTTAGTGGTTATAATAATAACACCATTTGATGCCCTTGAACCATATATTGCACTTGAAGATGCGTCTTTAAGTATGTTGAATGATTCAATTTCATCAGGAGAAATAGTAGTTGGATCAACACCTGGAACTCCATCAACCACATATAGTGGTTGAGTACTTGAGAAAAATCCTGCAGCACCACGAATTTGCACTGAAAATCCAGCGTTTGGATCTCCACCTTTTTTAGAAATATTTACACCTGCAACCTTTCCCGCCATAGACTGAATTGGATCACTAAGCATGCCCCTGTTTAATTCTTCGGATTTAACATTATATACGGCCCCAGTTCTATCGCTCTTTTTCTGAACACCATAACCTATAACAATAACCTCATCAATCTGCTGAGTGTTTTCACCAAGTGTTAAATCAATTTTAGCTTGGCCATTAACACCTACTTCAATTGTTTTGTAACCGAGGAATGAAAAAACTAAAGTCCCATTAACAGGGCTTTTAATAGAATAATTACCATCAATATCGGTAATAGTTCCAACGGTTGTGCCTTTTACAACTACAGTAACTCCAATCATTGGAGAATTATCCTTGGAATCAATTACTTTTCCGGTTACCTGTATATCCTGTGCGTATGCTCCCATATACAGAAACATAGCTGCGGATAGCAGGATTCCCTTAAGTAGTTTTTTGCCTATAATCATAGCTCTATTCGGTTTTAAGTTGTGTTTTAACTATTTATGTTTTGTTAAATTATCTAAAATTCACTGCACAATTAACGAAAATTTAAACTTTTAATAGCTAAAAATCAAGTACTAAGCCTCAAAAAAATCCGCAAACGATACCGCAATCGTTTGAAATATGGATTCTTTTTTATAGATTTAAGCCGATGGTTTTTGATGATTTTCTTTTTATTTTAGCAAGCCCAATTTTACTCGGGTTACAGTATAACATTATAAGCCATATTTTGTTTAAATACCTTAATTACAATGAAATCAAACCAAATAACCATTAAGGATATTGCGCGTGAACTGGGTATTAGCCCATCAACGGTATCAAGGGCATTAAAGGATCATCCCGATATTAGCCAAGAGACTAAAAGGCTTGTTAATGAACTTGCCACTAAGTATAACTATAAGCCTAATATTATTGCCCTTAGCCTCCGTAGTCAGCGGAGCAACGTTATTGGTGTGGTTATTCCTGAACTGGTTCACTTTTTTTTCTCATCTGTAATTAGTGGGATAGAGGAGGTTGCCAATAAACATGGTTATAGCGTTATGATTAGCCAATCTGGCGAGGATTTTAACCGAGAAGTAGCTGCTTGCGATGTTTTTCTGAATAGTATTATTGATGGTTTGATAGTTTCCGTTTCCAAAGAAACTAATGATTATAGTCATTTCAAGAGGTTTGAGGACGAGGGAATTCCAATTGTCTTTTTCGATAGGATTATTGAGGAAATTCATTCCGATAGAGTAATAATTGACGATTTTGATGGGGCTTACCAAGCCACTGAGCATTTAATTATTCAAGGACGAAGGAAAATTGTACATTTTTCGGGTCCACAGAATCGTCTCATCGGTCAAAATCGCTTGAATGGTTACCTAAAAGCAATGCGCGATAATGGTGTTGTTATTGACGAAAAACTAATAATCCATTGCGATACATTCCAGTCCGCTTTAGTGGAAACTCAAAAGTTAATTGATAGCGGTGTTAAATTCGATTCAATATTTACGGTTAACGATTTTACCGCAGCTGGAGTAATTAAAATACTTACCCGAAACGGTATCAAAATTCCACAGGATGTTTCCGTGGTTGGCTTTGGCGACGACCAAACCTCCATGATGGTGGAGCCTACTCTTACCACTGTTAGTCAGCCAGGCTACGAAATGGGAAAGAAAGCTATGGAGCAGTTAATCCGAAGAATTACTCAAACAAGGCAAGAGCCTCCTGCAACTGAAATACTCAAGACTCAGTTAATTGTTCGTGAGTCGTCAAAGATAAGGTAAGAGATTTTTTTCAATTGAAAGGATACCTAATTATATTAAGGTATCCTTTTTTTTCATCTCCATTAAACCAAAGCTACTGTTTGAACTCATATTTGTGTGGATTTAAATTCTTATAAAATGTGTATGGGGAGATATTTTGTTTTATTAGGCTTAATTTTGTCTTCATCGTTATTATTCGCTTCGCCAAGCAATGATTCTTTGCGCGTTAAAAAACAACTCAATGCTATCAGAATAGATGGACACATAAAAATTGATGGTGTTTTAGATGAGGTTGAATGGGTGAATGCCCCAAAGGCTAGCAACTTTGTCCAGTATGAGCAGTATAACGGACAAATGCCATCGCAGCAAACGGAGGTTAAAGTGCTTTTTGATGATGATGCTTTGTATATTGGTGCAAATATGTTTGATACAAACCCTGAATTAATATATAAAGAACTCGGTAAGCGCGACAATAGTGATAATTTAAAATCTGATGCTTTCTCTGTTCACATTAGTACATATAACGATGGGTTAAACTATTTACAGTTCATAGTTTCCGCCTCGGGAGTGCAAACCGATATTAAATTAACTGCAGATGAAGAGGAGCGTTCGTGGAATGCAGTATGGACAAGCGATGTTAGAATAAATAATAAGGGTTGGTGTGTGGAAATGCGTATTCCCTATTCTGCGCTAAGGTTCTCAAATAATAGTGAGAATTTTGACTGGGGTATAAACTTTGCCCGTTTAATTAAACGGCATAACGAGAAAAGTACCTGGAATTTTGTGGATAAGTCGCGTCAGGGATTTACCACTCAGTCAGGCATTCTAAAAGGAATAAGTGGAATAAAACCTCCAGTTAGGCTGTCTTTTAGTCCCTATTTATCAGTTTATGCAAATAAACTGCCCAATAAGAATAGCATTGATTATAAGTTTAACGGTGGGATGGATTTGAAGTTAGGATTAAGCCAAAGTTTTACATTGGACATGGCTCTTATTCCTGATTTTGGTCAGGTAAAGTCGGACGATAAGGTTCTTAACCTTACCCCTTATGAAGTTAAGTACGAGGAAGCAAGGCAGTTTTTTACTGAGGGTACAGAACTATTTAATAAAGGTGAAATTTTCTATTCTCGTAGAATTGGCGCTGAGCCAGTTAATGCGGGCATTGTTGAGGATTCTCTGAAGAACACCGAAGTGATTGAAAATAACCCTGCCGAATCGAAAATGATTAATGCTACAAAAATCTCTGGGAGAACCTCCGGTGGTCTAGGTATTGGTTTCTTCAATGCTATGACACAGAATATGTATGCCGATATTAAGGATACAATAACTGGAGAGACGCGAAGGTTCTTAACGCAGGGCTTTACTAATTACAATATGGTTGTAGTAGACCAAACTTTACCCCATAATTCATTTGTAAGTGTTGCAAATACCAATCTTTTGCGACCTAAAAACGATTATATCGCAAATGTTACGGCTACTCAGTTTACAGTTCGCGATAAAAAGAATCGTTTTGCTGTGGAGGGAACAGGTGCATTAAGTCAAATACATAATGACTCTGTTACTTATGGCGGAAAGGCATTTCTGGCTATTGAGAAAACTAGTGGAAATTTCAAGGGTGATATTTGGACAAATATTGAGGGAAAGAACTATAACCCTAACGATATGGGATACCTACAAAGTCCCAACGAGTTCTCATCTGGTATAGAACTTTCATACGAAACATTCGAACCCTTTTGGCGATTTGTACAATTTGAAAACGAGATGGAGTTTATTCATCAAATGCTTTACTCACCTCGGAATTTTACCAATCAGTATTTAACTTTCAACTCACGTTTTACTACTAAAAAACAGTTTACTGGTGGAATATATCTCGAACTTAATCCTAGGGTGGGATATGATTATTTTGAACCTCGGGTTGATGGTTATAAATTGAGATTGCCAAAACGTGTTTATGTTAGTTGGTTTGGTTCGCCCGATTACAGGAAAGTGCTTGCGATTGATCATAATTTAGCATACTGGAAAGCTGACGATTATAACCAGTATGGCTATTCGTATGGCATTAGTCCCAGAATTCGTTTTAGCGATAAAGCCTTACTTGTTCTTGGCTGGGATCATTCATTTAACTATAACAACGTTGGTTTTTTTGATTATGATGGAACAAATGTAATTATGGGGAAAAGGGATATTCAAACTATAACCAACACTGTTAGTTTCCAGTATACTTTCAACTCAAAATCGTTTATAAATCTTAGACTCCGTCATTATATTCGTCATTATAGATATGATGATTTTTATAATTTGAGTAAAGATGGTTCTCTTGCATCAACAACTATTTCATCATTTTCAAATAAAAATTATGGTTTATTTAATTTGGATTTGATGTACCAATGGAATTTTGCTCCAGGAAGCGAATTGGTTGTTGTATGGAAAAATTCAATTGAAACCAATGGTGGTGAGCCAGTTTATAATTATTTTGAGAATGTTGATGATATTACAAATAGTCCCAAGTACAACAGTTTATCGTTTAAAGTATTGTACTATATCGATTATCAAATGCTCCGCCGACTTCGCTAATAGATTTTATTTTAACTTTGGACATTTAATTCAATTATACTAAAAATGGAAACACCAAATAAACGTGGCTTTGCCAGCGATAACAACTCAGGCGTTCATCCCAATATTCTTAAATCGTTCGAACAGGTTAATGCGGGGCATACA
>CAZTVB010000191.1:0-5949 GCA_964616315.1 uncultured Rikenellaceae bacterium | reverse complement strand
GAGTTGTATCAAACCAAATTAAACCTGACTTTTTTCCATCTCTATAACTTAATAAATTCATAAAACCATAAGTTACAACTCTAGATACTGCTGCACCATAAAAACCAATTAATGGTATGAGTATAATATTTGATATAACAGTAATTGAAGCACCTATGACAGTGTACTTTATACCATAGACAGTTTTATCAGTTAACTTATACCAAAAGGACAAATTGAAGAATGTTCCGTTTAATATATTAGCAATCAGTAGTATAGGAACAACGTATAATCCAGACCTATAATCAGGGCCAATATAATACTTGAAAATTGGCAGATTGAAGGTGACGAACAGAAAGATAATCAGGCAGAATACTACAAAGTACTTCATAGCCTTACCAAAAACCTGAACAGAATCAGCCCTTCCTTGATTATTAAAAAAGAAAGGCTCAGCGGCAAATCGGTACATCTGTGTAAAGAGAACTAACAGAACAGCTAACCTAAAGTTTGCACTATAAATACCAATCTGATAAAGCGCTGTTCCTTCGGGCAGCATATACTTCAAAAAAATCCTATCGAACGACTCGTTTGCAGTACCAGCTAAACCAGCAATCAACAATGGAAATGAATATTTAAGAATAGATTTAAGCAGAGTAAAATCTATATTCAACCTTGGAATTTTTGCATAGAACAACAAAACAAGAACAGTTAGAACATTCTGAACAAGGTTTGAGAAGAAAATAAAGTAAACGGGATTTACATTTGGAAATAACTGCTGGTGTTGCTCTGGCGAAAGAATAACGTAAAAGAAAACATTAAGCAAAATATTAACTGCTACTCCAAAAATCTTTATGGTTGAAAAAACTATGGGTCTATTCTCGCTGCGCAATTTGGCAAAAGGGATAGCCATAAAAGCATCGAGTGAAATGATTAAACCTAATGTGTAAACATACGATGCATCATAAACAGTTCCTAAAGAAAGTGCAATACTATCGGCAAAAACAAAAAAGTAAATTGAAGCCAGAGTAGAGGTTAACAGCAAAAAATAAAACAACGTAGAGTAAACAACTTGCTTATCGTAGTTCTTGGAAACAAAACGGAAAAATCCAGTCTCTAAACCAAAAGTTAAAACAATGAGTAATATAGTAAGGTAAGCATACAATTCATTTACAACACCATATTGTGATGCATCCTTAAAGAAATAGGTATGAACAAAAACCAATAAAAAGTTGAGAAGCTTCGGTAGTACAGTACTTAACCCATAAATAACGGACTGTGAAAAAAGTTGCTTAACTGACGACATTCAACAATAATTATAATTCAACGTAAAGGCTATCAAAAAAATATGACATTAGTCAATATTCAATAATTGTTCATATTTTTGCGTTGTTAAAACTACAAATTATGAAAAAATTAATCGCAATAGTTTTGATTGCTTTTCTAGCAAGCTGTTCTAAATACGACAAAAATTATCATCACGCTAAAATAGAAACTGAATACGGAAACATCGTTGTAAAATTATATAATTCTACTCCCAATCACACAAATAATTTTGTAAAACTAACAAACGAAAAGTTTTACGACGGAATTATTTTTCACAGAGTGATAAAAGATTTTGTAGTACAGGGAGGTGACCCCGATACTAAAAATGCTGAAGCAGGAAAACTCTACGGCGAGGCCGATGCTGGTTATTTAGTTGATGCTGAAATTGTAGATACTATAATCCATAAACGTGGAGCAATAGCAATGGCTCGCGAAGGTGATGATGTTAACCCAGAGAAAAAATCGTCGAGTTCTCAATTCTACATTGTTGTTGGAAAGATATTTACCAACGAACAATTAGATTCTCTTGAAATTAAACTTTACAATAAAAAGGTATCTAAGTTTGAAACCAAGATTTACTCGGAACAACTCAAAGAATTGGGCGATACATTGAACAATGCAAAGTTAAAAAAGAAGATATCCGAAATTGTTACAACAAAAGTTGATTCGTTTAAACTAGCAACTCCAATGGCAAAGTTCAACGAACTTCAACGTAAAACATACACAACTGTTGGCGGTATTCCACATCTTGATGGAAACTACACAATATTTGGGGAAGTAATAGAGGGTTACGATATAGTGGAGAAAATATCTTTGGTTGCTACCGACGAAAACGATAGACCACAAAAAGATATCAAAATGAAAATTAGCTTAATTAACTAGATATGCTACAGCGAATTGAAAGTATTAGGGAAGAGTTAAAGAAACTAAATCCTCTAAACCAGGATGATGTTGAAAAAATTAGAATTCACCTTTTAGGTAAGAAAGGTTTAGTAACGCTGCTATTTGAAGATTTTAGGAATGTAAGCAAGGAGGAAAAGAAGAATCTTGGACAGGTTATCAACACACTTAAAAACGAAGTTCAAGAGAAAATTGATACCTGGAAACAGTCGCTTTCATCGAATACAAAAAGGGAAACCAACATTGATTTAACTCTAAACGAGCAAAATCAGGAATTTGGAACTCGACATCCTATATCGTTAATTAAGAATGAACTTTACGAAACATTCAAAAAGTTAGGATTTACCATATACGAAGGACCTGAAATTGAAAACGATTGGCATGTATTCTCAGCATTAAATTTTCCTGAGGAACATCCCGCTAGAGATATGCAGGACACATTCTTTATTGAGAAAAATCCTGATATTCTACTTAGAACTCATACTTCATCGGTTCAGGTTAGAAGTATGGAACGTGAGAAACTTCCAATTAGAGTAGTTTGCCCTGGTAGGGTTTTCAGAAATGAAGCAATATCGGCACGTGCTCACTGTATTTTCCATCAGATTGAAGGACTTTACATCGACAAAAACGTTTCGTTTGCCGATTTAAAGCAGACTTTACTATACTTTGCCAGAGAAATATTCGGAGAAGAAACTCAAATAAGACTTCGTCCATCATTTTTCCCTTTCACTGAACCTTCGGCAGAAATGGATGTAAGCTGTAAACTTTGTGGCGGAAAAGGTTGTTCAGTTTGTAAATATACGGGCTGGCTTGAGGTTTTAGGTTGCGGTATGGTTGACCCTAACGTTTTGGAATTAAATAATATAGATAGCAAAGTTTACTCAGGATTTGCTTTTGGTATGGGATTGGAACGCATTGCAATGCTAAAATATCAAGTAAAAGATTTAAGACTTTACTTTGAAAACGATGTAAGATTTTTAAATCAGTTCAAAAATTACTAGAAATAAACTTTAACTCAATTAGTTTGTTCAACAAATAAAACTTAAGGTATGGGGGAAGGTAATACATATTTATGTAAAGCCTGTGCTTGCTCGGCAACATCAGTTTTTAAAGCATTAAGCGAGGAGGAACACGAGTTATTGAGTTCGAAGTTAAAATGTAACGTTTACAAAAAAGGCGATACACTTTACCGAGAAGGAAGTAGAATTACAGGATGTTACTGTGTACAAAAGGGGGTTTTAAAGATTTACAAAACTGGTATCGATGAAAAGCCTCAAATAGTAGCATTTGCAAGGCCTGGAGATATTACTGGTTACAGGTCTGTACTAAGCAATGAAGTTGCCTGTACAACTGTAGAAGCACTTGAAGATTCGGAGATATGCTTTATTCCATCCGAAATAATCTTCGCATTAATTAAAAAGAACTCCGATTTTGCATTATCGTTAATCCAACTAACCTGCAAAGAACTAAATCAGGCAAACAGTTATATTAAGGATATTGCACAAAAAACCGTAAGGGAAAGACTTGCTGAAACATTAATAATGCTTTACGAAACTTTTAATGTTGATGCAGAAGATTTTATTACCATTAACCTTACTAGGGAAGATTTATCGAGTATTGTTGGAACAGCAACAGAATCGGTTATTAGAATTCTTAGCGAATTCAAATCCGAAGGATTAATTGAACTTAAAGGCAAGAAAATTAAGATATTGAATCTTAAAAAGATGAAATTGATTTCGGAATCAATATTCTAAATAATTCTTCTTTAATAAAATATAGATTTTTCACTTCACTGCGTTACGTTCAAAATGACAAAATATTTGTCATTCTGAGCGATAGCGAAGAATCTTTAATATACACTAGAATAAACTTCCTTGCTCAGGGAATTTATCAATTTTAAGATGTTTATAGGTTAAATCGGTTACTTCGCGACCGCGAGGGGTTCTTTTCAAGAATCCCTCTTTTATTAGGAATGGTTCATAAACCTCTTCAATAGTTCCAGCATCCTCACCTACTGCAGTTGCAATTGTATTTAAACCCACTGGACCACCTTTAAACTTGTTGATTAATGTACGTAGAATCTTATTATCCATTTCATCTAAACCTCTGGAATCAATCTTTAAGGCATCCAAAGCATGAACGGAAATATCGTAGTTAATATTACCATCGCCAATAACCTGAGCAAAATCTCTAACTCTACGTAACAAAGCATTAGCAATACGAGGTGTTCCTCTACTTCGTAATGCAATTGCATGTGCAGCTTCATTATCTATAGAAATTCCTAAGATTTTAGAAGAACGCTTTATGATATTTACAATTACATCGGAATTATAGTACTCCAAATGAAAATTAATTCCAAAACGTGCTCTAAGTGGACTTGTTAGTAAACCACTGCGAGTTGTTGCTCCAATTAAAGTAAATGGATTCAACTCTATTTGAATACTACGTGCACTTGGTCCTTTATCAATAATGATATCTATCTTGTAATCCTCCATTGCTGAGTATAAATACTCTTCAACAATCGGACTTAATCGATGAATCTCATCAATAAATAAAATATCGTACTTTTCTAGATTTGTCAACAAACCAGCTAAATCGCCTGGCTTTTCAAGAATTGGTCCTGAAGTAGTTTTGATACTTACATTTAACTCATTGGAAATGATATTGGCTAAAGTAGTTTTACCTAAACCAGGAGGACCATGAAGTAAAACGTGGTCTAATGCCTCTCCTCTTAACTTTGCTGCTTTAACGAATATTTGAAGATTTTCAATTATATGTTCCTGACCTTTAAATTGGTCGAACTGTGAAGGACGAATTTTTCCCTCAAAATCACTATCCCTTAAACTATTTTCGTCGCGAATAAAATCCGATGAATCCATTATACTTTTAGCATCCTCTCAATTGTTACACGAGCAAGTTCAATTAAATTCTCATCTACATCCACTTGAGGTTTTTCATATTTAAGTGTCAAATATAACTTTTTTAAAGTTATCAATTTCATAAATGAACACTCATTGCAAGCACAAGTTGAATCGTTTGGAGGAGCAGGAATAAATGTCTTTGTAGGATTGCTCTTTATCATTTGATGTAAAATACCTACTTCCGTAGCAACAATATATTCCTTACTATCATCTTTGCTAGTATAATTCAATAAATCGGATGTTGAACCAATATAATCAGCTATCAAAAGAATAGTTTTAGTACACTCGGGATGAGCTATAAATTTAGCATTTGGATACTCTTTCTTTAGATTAAGTATCTTTTCTAAGGAAAACTGGTCGTGAACATGACAAGCACCATCCCAAACGACCATATTTTCGCGTTTAGTTAATGCTTTTAGATAATTACCTAAATTCCTATCAGGAGCAAATATTATAGGTTCATCGGCTGGAATACTATTTATAACACGAACTGCATTTGATGATGTACAACAGATATACGATAAACTCTTTATATCTGCAGTAGTATTTACATAAGTAACAACCTTATGATTTGGATACTTATCAACAAACTTCTTGAAATCATCGTATTTACAACTCTCAGCTAGACTACAGCCTGCATTTAAATCGGGTAACAATACTTTACTTTTTGGCGAAAGTATCTTTGCTGTTTCGGCCATAAATTTTACACCTGCAAAAACAATAATATCAGCCTTTACAGTTGCAGCTTTTTGCGATAATGCCAAACTATCGCCTACAAAATCGGCTATATCCTGTATTTCGGGATTCTGATAGTAGTGCGCAAGAA
>CAZTVB010000190.1:0-5954 GCA_964616315.1 uncultured Rikenellaceae bacterium | reverse complement strand
AGTAAAGTAAATAACATACTCGACAGTTTTAACGAAACCACATCGATAGGCAATGGCCCTGCCGACCAACTTGTAAAGTTAATTTTAGAAAGCGACAGTATTGACTTTGTTATTGGCACCTGCATCAACATTGCACACCAAGACCCTAACCTGCCGGTAGAACTGGAAATTAGGCGCACAGTTGTTAAGCGTATTGCGCATGTACTTCAAGAAAAATTTCTTAAGGAGGTAAATCTTCAATTCCTTTAAATTAGGGAGAACTAAACTTTATATCCATTTAGTTGTTGTAAATACCAGATTGGTAAAACAAATACATCTGTTAACACCAATGAAATTGGTATTTATCAAAAGGTTAATGCAATTAATCGTCGAATCTATTGACATTAATCAACTTTTTTATAATATTTACGTAATAATTAAGGGGTTGCACACAAAGCAAAAAACTATGCGAATTAACAAGACTTTATCCCTTTTAATACTTACTCTTTGCATCGCTTTAAATTCGCGTTCGCAGGATTGGAATACCATTTACACACTCGAAATGGATGCCGAATACTATATGGCCGACGGTGATTTTACCAAAGCCGCCGAAACCTACCTGAAAGCCCTAAAAAAATTTCCCGAAAGTGCCAATTTAATGTTCAAGGCGGGTTACTGCTACCTTAAAACAGATGATAAGAAAAAAGAGGCTTTATACTACCTTGAGGAGGCCGCACAAAAAGTATCGGATAAATATGATGGAAAGTCGCTTAAAGAATCCAATTCACCACCAGAGGTTCTATACAGTTTAGGTATTGCTTATATGCTTGAACTCAACTTCGATAAAGCATCTGAAGTATTCACTGAATATAAGAAATATGTTAAGCCCAAAGATGTTGAAGTAAATCAACTAATTGACCAACACCTAAAAAGTTGCGCAAACGCTAAAAGTTTCATCAATACTCCTATTGGTTTGAATCTTAAAAACCTTGGAGAGTTGATAAACACCGAGCAATCCAACTTTAATGCTGTAATATCAGGCGATGGAAAAACATTGGCTTATACTACTAAAACCCCTACTGGCAATAAAATATTTATCTCAAAGCAGGAAAATGACACTTGGACTAAGCCCGTAGATATTTCGAGAAACATTGACAGCAAATTTTTAAAAACATCCTGTCTATCTTATGAAGGCCAAGAATTGTATCTAATAGAAGAAGACCCCGATAACTCTGAGATTGTTGTTAGTTTCTTGCAAAAAAACAAGTGGTCTAAACCTGTTAAAGCAGCCAAACCAATAAACTCAAAGTATAACGAAGGTCACGTTTTTGTTTCAAAGGATGGCAATACAGTTTTTTTTACTAGCGATAGAAAAGGTGGATTTGGTGGATACGATATATACAAAACCACCATTGTAGGAGATAGTTGGAGCGACCCTGTTAATTTAGGTCCCAACATCAATACACCATTAAACGAGGAGTCGCCATTCCTAACACCAGACGAAAAATACCTGTTCTTTAGTTCCGAAGGTCATAACAGCATTGGAGGGTATGATATTTTTTACGTAAATATTGAAAGCAGCAGTGATGTTAAGAACTTAGGATACCCCTTAAATACACCTGATAACAATGTGTTTTTTCAGCCAACAAGTCTAAATACCGGCTATTATTCGTTCTTTAATCCCGATGGAATAGGCGGTATGGATATTCATTCGATTGAAATAATTCCATATGTTGATTTAAAAATCAACATAATGCTTGCCGAAAATGCTCCTAAAGATAAAAATTACACCTTCACGTTAACAAACCTTGGCACAAACAAGGTTATCGATAATAAAAATGCCAAAGGTATTAATCAGTACACCCAGAAAATTATGCCTGGCAAGTATAATATATCAGTTAATGGTGAAGGGTTTCAGTCCGCCGACAACATTGTTGAAATACCCAATAATCCATCTAAAGAAGAATTCCTAGTCAGCGTTGTTTTAAATGGAGTAAAAATAGAAGAACCTCCTGTTCTTTTGGCTGAAGTACAAAAACCACAAGAAGCAATTAAGGAGGATATCAAACCAGCGGTTATCCCTGTTGTTGAACCTGTAAAAGCAGAACCTAAGAAGGAAGAGCCTGTTGTAACACCTATAAAAAAAGAAATAAAAAAGAGAGAGGTTGAAAAAGCTAAACCTGAAAAGCCAAAGCCAACAGCCAAGCCATTACCTGTAATGGATTTCAAAAGGTCAACTTCAGTCTCATCAACAGTTCCACTTAGTTATTCTGTACAGCTTATTGCCGTTAAGCAACCACTAGACATCAATTATATCAATAAAATTGATAGTGTGAGTATAACTGTATCGCCGGATGGATACTACCGATACAGCGTGGGAAATACTAAAACTGCTCAAGAATCCGAAACCATACTTGCAAGCCTAAAAGCAAAGGGTATAAGCAACGCCTATGTTAGAATTAATAGGGAGCATCCAGGATATACCATCCAAATAGTAGCACTTTCAAATCCAAAAAAACTCAGTCAATTTGAGAGCATTACTGATTTAATGGTTTATAAAGGTAACGATGGTCTATACAGGTATTGTGTGGGTAAATATTCATCGCCAGAGGAGGCTCAGGAAGATTTAGGCAAATTGGCAAGCCTTGGGTACGATAAGGCGTTTGTAAGAATTCTGGGAAAATAGTTACTCCAAGATAATGCATGAAAAAAGCCCCTAAATGGGGCTTTTCTTATATCGGGATTAACTACTGATTCTCTTCAGCAATAGTATCGTCAACCAAAATTCTACCGCAATACTCGCAAACAATTACTTTCTTACGTATCTTAATATCGAGTTGGCGTTGTGGTGGAATTTTATTGAAGCAACCTCCGCAAGCATCGCGCTGAACAGTAACTACTGCCAATCCATTACGGGCATTACCCCTAATACGACGGTAAGCGGTGTACAACCTGGACTCAATAATATTTGCGTACTCCTCAGATTTTTTCACCAAATCATCCTCTTCCTTTTGAGTTTCATTGATGATATTATCCAATTCGGTTTTCTTTAATCCTAAATCGTGAGTCCTATCCTCAAGTTGTTTCTTAGATTGGTCGATAGACTGCTTTTTGTCCTTAACTTGCTGAGTGTATTCTTTTATACGTTTCTCGCAAAGTTCAATCTCTAGAGTTTGGTATTCAATCTCCTTAGTTAGAGAGTCGAACTCGCGATTGTTTCTAACATTTTTTTGCTGCTCTTCGTATTTCTTTATTAAAGTCTCAGCATCTTTAATCTCTTGTTTCTTCTTTGTAACCAGAGCTTCAAAACTTTCTATCTCCTGCTTAAGGTTTTCCATTCTTGTCTCAAGACCCTCAATTTCGTCCTCAAGGTCTTGAACCTCCAAAGGAAGTTCTCCTCTAAGCATCTTAATTCTGTCGATTTTAGAATCTACCAGCTGTAACTGAAAAAGGATTCGTAACTTTTCCTCAACTGAAAGCTCAGCAACTTGCTCAGCTGGTTTGTTCTTTTCTGCTGCCATACCTTATTATAAATAATTAATTGGATTAGTCGTTACTTTTGATTTCAAAACTGCAAAGTTAGGGAATTTTTTCGAGAGATAATCATAAAATAAATCTATTGTAAATTGCTCGCTCTCATAATGGCCAATATCAGCAATTAAAATCTTCCCTTCAGCATCAAAAAACTGATGGTACTTAAAATCGCCTGTAACAAATGCATCGGCCTTTGCGGCCATTGCGACCTTCAAGAAACTTGCGCCAGAGCCTCCGCAAAATGCAACTCTCTGAATATTTTTACTGGGTAACTCTGTATATCGAACACAACCTGCATTAAATGCAGATTTTACAAATCGAAGGAAATCCATGGGTGCCATGGAGCTTTCCATATCGCCAACCATACCCAAACCCACCTCGTTATACCTATTATTTAAAGGGTATAAATCGTATGCAACCTCCTCGTAGGGATGGCTGGTAAATAATGCATCCAACACTTTTGCTTGAATAGATTTTGGCATTATAGTTTCAAGCCTAACCTCAGGCTCCTGATGAATTTTACCTTTATCACCCACAAAAGGATTAGTAGAATTATTACCCCTAAAGGTTCCAAACCCATCAACATTATATGAGCAGCAATCGTAATTGCCAATATGCCCTGCACCTGCATCAAAAATTGCAAGTCTTACTTTTTCTGCATAATCCTTTGGAACAAATGTTACCAACTTTACAAGTTCATTTGCCAAAGGCTGAAGTATTTGAGGGTTCTTAATGCCTAGTTTGTTGGCAATGGAAAAGTTCACACCATCTTTAATACTATCGAAATTAGTGTGTGCTGCATAAATTGCAATATCGTTCTTTATAGCAAGAATAACCGATTGCTCAACGTAGTTGCTGCCAGTAATTCGTTTTAAACCAGAAAAAATAATTGGATGATGAGCCACAATGACATTGGCTCCAACCTGAATAGCCTCATTAACTACATCTGGGGTAATATCGAGTGTTAATAGAACAGATTTAACCTCCATCTGCCTATCACCTATTATCAGTCCAGAATTATCGTAACTTTCTTGATATGATAATGGGGCTAGTTGTTCAAAAAAACTAACAATATCACCTACCTTCATTAGTGCAATTACTCCAGTTGATCCTTAATTTCTAAAAGCATCTGTTTAATACTGGTTAAACTCTCAATAATTTTATAGTTATCGGAAACAGATTGCTTATTTTCGCTCAGTTTCTTTTGAGCTCCCTCAAGGGTCATTCTTTGCTCCTTTACTAAATGGTATATCAGTTTTAAATTCTCAATATCCTCTTTTGTAAAATACCTATTGCCCTTCTTATTCTTATGCGGTTTAATAATATCAAAGTTTTTCTCCCAAAAACGGATTAGAGATGTATTAACTTTCAACATATCGGCAACTTCGCCTATTGAATAGTACAACTTCTCAACTTTTTTCTCCTTGTAGGGCATTGGAATTAGGTCTTATTGAGTTTTTATATAGTTTTAATCGAAACTTTGCGTTGGCTGCGAAGCAATCTCAATTAACTTATCGTATTGCTCAGGAGTCAAATCATTAAAATAGTAATTGATTGGATTTACAGGAGAGCCATTTCTTAAAACTTCATAGTGAAGATGAGGTGCCACCGATGTTCCTGTATTTCCAACATATCCAATTACGCTCCCTCGATTAACCTTCTGCCCTGGACGAACAATAATTTCGCTCATATGAGCATAAAGAGTTTCGTATCCAAACCCGTGATCAACAATTGTATTATAGCCATACCCACGCTGTGCATATTCAATTCTTTTAACCACGCCATCGCCAGTTGAATAGATCTCAGTACCAGTTGGCGCTGTAAAATCCATACCCGTATGCATTTTAAGCACTTTATAGAATGGGTGTATACGCATACCAAACGCAGATGCAACCCTAGTTAAATCCTTATTACTTATTGGCATTATTGCAGGTATACTACGAACCATATCATCCTTACGTTTAGCCAGTACAGTTATCTCATCAAAGGATTTGCTCTGGATATAAGCCTTCTTACTTAATTTATCTAGTTTCTTTGTTGTTTCAATAATAATTTTACTATTATTCAAACTTTCCAAATAAGAGTACCTGTCAACTCCTCCCATACCAGCCTCTCGAACAGAGGTGTGTACTGGTTCAGCCTCAAAAATAATCCTGTAAATATTATCATCGCGCTTTTGTAAATCTTCAAGAACGGCTCTAAGTTGATCGATACGCTTATTAATTAAATCGAAGTTCAGAAGCAACTCCTGATTTTCACGGCGAAGTTTGCGAACCTCTGGGGTATCAATAAAAAAAGGAAAAACTAAGTAAGAAATTATTGAAACAACAATGGCTGCAACAACATACTTCATTATCCAAAAAAACTTCTCCCGAACCGAAGCTCTTACTTTCACGAAGATCAACTGCTCTGGATGAAATTTATATTTGTGCTTAACCATT
>CAZTVB010000189.1:0-5965 GCA_964616315.1 uncultured Rikenellaceae bacterium | reverse complement strand
GTTTTATTGTTATGGATTACACCTTAGAGTAACAAAAATAAAAAAGGGGAGTTTAACTCCCCTTCAAATATATTGCAGTACAAAATTAAACATCCCAAGTTTCACCGCTATTGAGCAGGTCATCAACACTTTTAATTTTTGCATCTTTCATTACCTCAAGCACTTGGTCGCGAACATTATCGTCGTAAGTGGTATCTTTTACGTTACGGATAACGCCCATTGCAACAGGATACTCAGGATACTCCATGTTTGCAAGCATCATATGAACTCCTGGATTTGGATTGAATGCATCGTGAACAAGAATATCGTCCATGCTAAATCCACCTTGTCCAATGGTAACAACCTTTAAGCTAAGGCCGCTTAGGATTAAACCCTTATCGCGATTCTTACCAAAAACCATCTTTTCACCATGACGAAGTGTAATAATCCTATCCTCGCGATGCTCTCTATCGGTCAAGAAATCGTATGCGTTATCGTTGAAAATAACACAGTTCTGAAGAATCTCAACAACAGATGTACCATCATGCTTAGCAGCTTCAAGCATAACCTCAGTGGTTAACTTAACATCCACATCGAGTGAGCGAGCAAAGAATTTACCTTGCGCACCAATTACC
Organism: uncultured Rikenellaceae bacterium; assembly: GCA_964616315.1. GTDB lineage: Bacteria > Bacteroidota > Bacteroidia > Bacteroidales > Tenuifilaceae > SB25. Next base: position 5,351 of record CAZTVB010000189.1, on the reverse strand, counting down.
AATTCACCCGGACGGAAAGGATGTTCCACAGTTCCAAAAGGCGATGTCTTGGTAATTTTACCAAGTGGCGATGTTGGCGAGTATTGTCCTTTTGTTAAACCGTAAATCTGGTTATTAAAAAGAAGTATGTTGATATCGATATTACGACGTACAGCGTGAATAAAGTGGTTACCACCAATTGCCAACGCATCGCCATCGCCAGTTACTTGCCATACGCTAAGGGTTGGATTAGCAACCTTAACGCCAGTAGCAATAGCCGAAGCACGACCATGTATACCATGGAAACCAAAAGTATCTACGTAGTAAGGGAAACGGCTAGAGCAACCAATACCCGATACAAAAACGTAACGCTCAAGGTTATACTTTAAAACTTTGGAAACCTCAGGCAAGCCTTTTTGAACAGCGCTCAAAATTGCGTGGTCACCACAACCAGGACACCAACGAACTTCCTGGTCACTCTTAAAATCCTGAGGAGTATATTGTAAGTATTTTTCTTCCATGACTATTTGCCCTCCAAAATATTGTTAAACTTATCAACCAATTCAACCACAGTGAAAGGAAGCCCTTGAACCTTGTTGAACTGTATGTAATTGAACTCCTGAAAGTTCGTGCGTAAGTAATTGGCAAACTGACCCATATTCAACTCACAAACAACCAATTTCTTATAACGCTTAAATACTTCGGAGGTATTCTTGGGAAGAGGGTTGATATAGTTGAAATGGCATAGTGAAACGCTTTTACCAGCAGCTCGCATCTCCTGAACAGCAGTTAGAAGATGTCCGTGAGTTCCGCCCCATCCAATTACAAGTAAATCGCCTTCCTTATCGCCATAAACCTCTTGTTCTGGAATAAACTCCTCAACACGTTTTACCTTTGCAGCACGTATATCAGTCATACGCTGGTGGTTCATTGGGTCGTGCGATACAGAACCTTTAATGAAATCCTTCTCCAAGCCACCTACACGGTGAGCAATACCTTTTTTACCAGGAAAAGCCCAGCCACGAGCCAAACGTTTTTCGTCGCGTGCATATGGCATGAAATTCTCAGTTCCTTCAGGAACAATTGGAGGGTTAATTGCAGGGTAATCCTTCATACTTGGAATACGCCAAGGTTCTGAACCATTTGCAATAAAACCGTCGGTAAGAAGGATTACAGGGGTCATATGCTCCATGGCAATCTTCCCTGCCTGAAATGCAAAATCGAAGCAGTTACTTGGAGTGCTAGCAGCAATAATCACCATTGGAGCCTCGCCATTACGGCCATAAAGCGCTTGGTTTAAATCAGATTGCTCTGTTTTAGTTGGTAATCCAGTAGAGGGTCCTCCACGCTGAACGTTAACAATAACCATGGGTAATTCTGTCATAACCGCTAAACCCAAAGCCTCTGCTTTAAGTGATAGTCCTGGACCCGATGTTGATGTAACAGCAAAATTCCCAGCATAAGCAGCGCCAATAGTGGTACAAATACCGGCAATTTCGTCCTCTGCCTGAAGAGTTTTAACACCAAGATCCTTACGCTTAGCTAGTTCAATAAGCACATCTGTAGCAGGTGTAATAGGATACGACCCGCAGAACAAAGGCAAATTGGCCTTTTCAGCAGCGGCTATCAGCCCCCATGCTGTAGCAGTATTTCCATTGATTGTTCTATACTTACCCTTAACTCTTGAATCGGCAGGCTTAATGGTGTATGTATTAGGAATAGCATGAATATTTCCCGCGTAGTTATATCCGTCGCGAAGAACTTTCTTATTTGCCTCAACAATCTCTGGTTTCTTTTTAAACTTAATTTCGTAGTACTTCTCAGTGAAGTTTAATGGACGGTCGAAAATGTAATAAACCATACCAAGCGAGAACATATTCTTACTACGAACAATGCTCTTATTGTCCAAACCACTATCCTTTAAGCTTTCCTTTGTAAGTGTAGTGATGGGAGCATTAATAATTTTGAAATCCTGTAGGTTAAGCTCAGTTACGGCATCAAGAGTTTTGTAACCAGCACGCTGATAGCCTTTCTCGTTGAACTGATCGGCATCAACAATAATCATCCCACCCTTTTTCACCCATTTAGCATTGGCCTTTAGGGCTGCGGGATTCATTGCGACAAGTACATCGCAAAAATCGCCCGGGGTGTTTACCTTTTGGTTTCCAAGATGTACCTGAAAACCTGATACTCCACCAACTGTTCCTTGAGGTGCACGAATTTCCGATGGATAATCGGGGAATGTGTTTACACCATTACCAAACAATGCTGATGCATCGGCAAATAGTGTTCCTGTAAGTTGCATTCCATCTCCGGAGTCACCGGAAAATCGAACAACTACATCGTCCAATTCCTGGACACTTTTTTGTTTATCCATAAAAAGATAAATTAGATTTTTGTTGTGCCGATTTCAGCAATGCAATAGATAAAACATTTGCACACCACTGAAAATAAGCATTTCAATTAACTCAAATATTTTATTTAATGATGCAAAATTAGGCATTTTTAAACACAGCAATCCATTTAAAACATATTTTACGACATATTTACATAAATATGCTTTTTAGCTAATTATCGACAAAAACCTATTATTTTTGCCAGAAATTGGAGTATTATGCCTATTATTAAATCGCTACGAGGATTTACTCCCAAAATAGGGACAAACTGTTTTATTGCGGAAACTGCCGTAATTATTGGCGATGTTGAAATTGGAAACGATTGTAGCATATGGTACGGTGCAGTTATCCGTGGCGATGTTAATTCAATCCGAATCGGAAATAGGGTGAATATTCAGGATAACGCCGTTCTGCACACAACATATCAGAAAACTACAATCAAAATGGGCGATGATGTTTCCGTAGGGCACAACGTAATTGTTCATGGTGCTGAAGTGCATAACGGAGCGTTACTGGGAATGGGTTCTACCATTATGGATAACTCTGTGATTGGCGAAGGCGCTATTGTTGCAGCAAACGCATTGGTTCTCGAAAACACAAAAGTTGAAGCAGGTACAATATACGCAGGCGTCCCCGCTAAGTTTGTGAAGAAAGTTGACCCTGCACTAAGTCGCGATATGAATGAGCGAATTGCCCGGAACTACCTGTTTTATTCGGGTTGGTATAAGGAGGAAAAGTAGGAAGTAGGAAGTAAAAAAATAGCTACTCTGTAGTTTATTTTCTCAAATTCAAATGGCTTATCTACAAATATTTTGCCGCTATGCGGCTTCTAATTAGCAGCAGAGCTGCGCTATATTTATAGATTGTAAACACCTACAAAAGCAAGCTCCAGAGGAGCGAAATATAATTCTAAACTATTGGAATAATAACTTTAGAGCTCGCAAATGATTTTACCAGACAACATTGAAAATAAATATAGACAAAACAACAACAAATATTTATTCCCTTCAAATTCCTTTGTGACTTAACTTAGTGCGCCTTTGTGGTTAAAGCGTCTAATTCCTCACTCGCATCAATAATCATTTCATATGCTTCCTTAGATACTCCGAGGTATAGCCACAGTTTGCTTTGATTATTTGCTCAGGAGTTCCTACACAAACAATATTTCCGCCAGCACCTCCACCCTCGGGGCCTAAGTCGATAATATAATCGGCAACCTTTATTACATCGAGGTTGTGCTCAATTACAATCACCGTATTCCCTTTTTCGACAAGCTTATTGAGCACATCGAGAAGAACACGCACATCCTCAAAGTGAAGTCCTGTTGTAGGTTCATCCAGAATATAAAGGGTTTTACCGGTATCGCGCTTGGCCAGCTCTGTTGATAGTTTTACACGCTGCGCCTCACCTCCAGATAATGTTGTTGACGCCTGCCCAAGTGTAATATAACCGAGCCCAACATCCTGCAAGGTTTTTACTTTCTGGAAGATTTGAGGGATACTCTCGAAGAATTCTACGGCCTGATTAATGGTCATATCCAGCACCTCGCTGATATTCTTCCCCTTATACTTAACCTCCAATGTTTCGCGGTTGTAGCGGCGACCATAGCAATCGGGACACTTCACGTAAACATCGGGCAGAAAATTCATTTCGATGGTTTGTAACCCCGCGCCCTTGCAGGTTTCGCATCGTCCACCCTTTACGTTGAAAGAGAATCGTCCAGCCTTGTAACCACGAATCTTGGCATCGGGAGTTAACTCGAATAATTTCCGAATATCGGTAAATACGCCAGTATAGGTTGCTGGATTGGAGCGTGGAGTGCGTCCAATGGGCGATTGGTCAACCTCAACAACCTTGTCGATATTTTCAATACCATCAATTCTATCGAAATCAAGCGGTTGCTTATAGGAATTGTACACATACCGACTTAACAAAGGTTGTAGGGTTTCGTTTATTAGCGTTGATTTTCCACTACCCGATACACCTGTAACGCAAATCATCATTCCCAGAGGGAATTCTACATCAACATTCTTAAGGTTGTTTCCCTTTGCTCCTATTAGTTTAAGGGACTTTCCGCTCCCTTTCCTCCGTTCCTTTGGCACCTCAATGGATAATGCTCCATTCAGATATTTGGCCGTTAAAGTATCGGTCTTCATCAACTCATCTGGAGTACCTTTTGCAACAACCTTTCCGCCGTGCCTACCAGCCTTTGGGCCAATATCCACAACATAATCGGCAGCAAGAATCATCTCCTCATCATGCTCAACCACAATTACCGAGTTACCTGTATCGCGAAGTTTTTTGAGCGAATCAATCAACTTGATATTATCGCGCTGATGTAGCCCTATGCTGGGTTCATCGAGAATATAGAGTACGTTTACCAGTTTGGAGCCAATTTGCGTAGCAAGACGGATACGCTGACTCTCTCCTCCCGAAAGAGTTACAGAACCTCGACTTAACGACAGATAACTCAAGCCAACATCGAGCAAGAACCGAACACGCTCACGAATCTCCTTTAAAATCTCGGTTGCAATGGCACGCTTGCGCCTATCCATTCTATCATCAAGCTCTTGTAGCCACTCCCAAAGATTCTCAATATCCATAGCCGATACATCGGCAATGCTCTTGCCATCAATCCTGAACCAAAGCGATTCATCACGAAGCCTTGAGCCCTTACAATGTGGACAGGTAACCTGACGGATAAACTGGTTAGCCCACTTCTCCCCTTTCCCTGTGAGTTCTTCGTTGGTTTGGTGGTTCTGGATAAAACTAACCACCCCCTCGAAACTCAAGAAGTAACTGGATGTTAATCCGAGGTTTGGATGTTTCAACTTGAATTGCTCCTCAGAGCCATTCAGAATTACGTTTAACGCTTCCTCGGGAATCGATTCAATAGGGTCGTTTATAGAAAACTCATACTTCGATGCAATGGCCTCTATCTGCCAAAATATCAACGAGCTTTTATATGGTCCAAGT
>CAZTVB010000188.1:0-5968 GCA_964616315.1 uncultured Rikenellaceae bacterium | reverse complement strand
CTAGGCTACGACGCAGGCTTTGGAATGAACTCCTACGCCGACGATGTGGCATCGTTTATTGCGCAGGAATTTGTGCGTAGAAATAAGAAGTAGTTTTATAAAATTTTTACCTCAATCCTGACAGAGTTTGGAACTCTGTCAGGATTTATTTTTTAAAGACTTTCCAACGTCAGCTGACAGGCAGACTTGGAAACGTCAACAACTAAGAACTGCAATACTTAATGCTTCCAGGAGGCTGCTCCACGCTGGAAAGTTTTTGCTAGGGGCATGACCTTCCAGCGTCTACAAGACCTGGAAGCGTCAAAAGCCAACCTGAAACAAATCAATTGTTTTCTTAAATTTGAATATATTTACGAATGCGAAAAATTGATAATTGCGCGGCCAGGAACCGAGCCGTTTTTGGTAAGTTCGCTGCGCGAGCTTTTGATATAAGAATTGTTAAGGTTTCCGCACGGATTACAAATCCGCGCGAGCGAGGACAAAGTTACAAGTGAAATTAATAACCTTAAAACTATTTTTAATGATGAAGGTATTGTTTATTAGACTATTAAATACTGGGCTATTCAAGTTTATTAAACACCAATGGTGGATTGGGATATTAACCGGATTTTTTACAGGTCTTGCTGTTTTTCCACCCAATATTATCAATTTTAACAAAACCACTGGCTACATCTCTCGAACTTATAACCAAGTAGTACAGGTGCATATAAGAGGTAAAGGCTCCGTGCCTTTTCCAACAGTTTTTATTATTTTATCTGACTCTACTGTGTTTCATTCTTCAGATAAAAAGGTTTTAGACTATTTTACAACTTATCCTTCCAAAAATAAATTTGTTGAAATTAAATATAAAGAAAGAAGATCGGGCGATAAAAGTATTTCAAAACTAACTATTGATAATCAGGCGATAGGGGATGAAGACAAAAGATTAGTAATAATATTTTTCGTGAGCTTAATTTGGGTTATTTGGGGCGGTATTGCTGAAGTTATAAAAATATGGAAATCTGCATAATAACTACTTCACATCCCCTCGCTCGGCGTAGATTAGCGCAGCGTATCTACGGCGTAGTTAAGCAGCGGTCTGCTGACCGCATAAATACTCTATAAGCTGATTAAAGATGCTTTGCATTATGAACATAATGTTAAGCAAGATAAGTAAAAGTGGTTTAGGGCGTCTGAAGACAGCCATTTAAGCAAGCGTAGTCAGGAGACTACGCTTAGCATGAGCTGTAGCCCAAGCCTAATAGGATAAAATGCCATAAACCCTGACAGAGTTTGGAACTCTGTCAGGGTTTTAGTTGTATAAACTTTTCTGCGTTTACCAATTGGCCAACGCAAAGCTCATTATTAGTTGATAAAAGTAAACGCTTTTCCGCTTTCGCCAGCACGGCCAGTTCTACCAATACGATGTATGTAACTGTCGATATTTTTAGGCTGCTGGTAGTTTATAACGTGCGAAACGTGAGAGATATCTAAACCTCGTGCTGCAACATCGGTAGCCACAAGCACCTGTATCTTTTTATTCTTAAACGAGTTTAAGGCGTTAATTCGGTAATTCTGCGATTTATTGCCGTGTATCTCATCGGCTTTAATGCCTGCAACTCTAAGGTCTCTGCAAATTCTGCTGACCCAACGTTTTGTTTCGGCAAACACAAGTACCTTTTCAAACGATTCGTCGCGAACCATATTGATAAGCACATTCATCTTGTTTTCGCCATTCTTAACAACAACTACGTCCTGCTCAATGGAGTCGGCGCTTACGTTTCCTGTGCGAACACGAATTTCAACAGGGTTTTCGAGTATGCGGTCGATAATTGCCTTTTGGCTTTTCTCCTCGGTTGCCGAGAAAAGAACGGTTTGCTTGCGATTGCTCATACCATCAACAAAGAACTGAATATCGCGGGAGAATCCCATATCCAGTAATCTGTCAAACTCATCAAGCACAAGAATTGAGAAGTTTTTAAGATTCAGTGCTCTTTGGCGAACCATATCGGAAATACGGCCAGGTGTTCCAATTATTATATGGCTTGGTCTCCTTAAATTGTTAATATCGCGGCCAACACTGGTACCGCCAATAAGGCTTGTGCAAAAAAGGTTGAGGCCATTGCCAATACTTTTAAATTCTTCATCAATCTGGAGAGCAAGCTCGCGGGTTGGCGATACAATCAGAACCTGAAAGTTAGGCTTTTGGTTAATCAGATTGTGAATGATTGGCACTAGGAATGCAGCAGTTTTGCCAGTTCCGGTTTGTGCCAAACCAAGCAAATTTCTTCCTTCAAGAATTGCATCGAGGGTTTTTTCTTGGATTTCGGTTGGAGTTTTAAACCCCTTTTTTAGAAGGTTGCTAACTATTTTAGGGTTAACCGGTAACTCTTCAATTAACTGCGTAGGTGTATGCTTAATAACTTCTGATGCAACTGCCTTTTTTACGAATAACTTTGGGTCGATTGAGCTAGTTTTGCTCTGTCCATTACCCGATGATTTAAATCTTGATGTTCTTTTAGAATCAAAATTACGTTTTCCCCTGTCATTCAGAGGTTTTCTGTTTCTCATTTAAAATTTGTTAGTTAATGCCGCTGAAGCAAACATTAACCGAGTATCTGTTCAAAAAGGGTAATGTTTCTTTGGCGTAAATATTATTCAGCGTAAACTAGTGAAGTAGAAAGGATGTCGTCTTGAGAGGTGATTCGAGAGATATACTAACTATACAGATCTAAAATATGCTAAAATCGGTACAAAGGAAGGTATAATAAAATCAATATCCAAATTTACAGGGAATTATACTTGTTTACCATTGGTTTGAACTCGTTTTGTTGATGAGTAAAAGCCAATGGAGCACTTGCTTTTATATTAACTTTTACTGGAAGCTACGCAACGCCGGAAAGTTGTTGTGGAGTGCTAGACCTTCCTGCGTCCAAAGGATCATAAATAAGTTGTCAGTTGAAATAATTAAAATATTCCCTACTTTTGACTACTACAAACAATTCTTATGGGCACAGGGATAATCATCAACCAGCTAATTATTTTTGGGGTGTTGATGCTTGTTGGAGCATCGGCGTCGTGGTTAAAACTAATTACCGACGAGGGAAAAGATTTGCTGGCCCGAATAATTATTGATATCACCCTGCCCTTTTTAATCCTCAGTACATTCATTAAGCTCGATAGTAACCCAGCATTGCTGTGGAACGGATTTCTGGTATTTGGGCTAACATTTGTAAATCTTGGATTCCTCCTCTTTTTTGGTTCAGCATCGTCCCGTATGCAGAAGCTTAACCCTGCCGATAGCACAGTGCATACACTACACACAATGCTTGGCAATATTGTATTCCTAGGATTTCCACTGTTTGATGCTTTGTTTCCTGGTGGTACTGGAGTTTTCTATGCAGCTTGCTACCAGTTAGCATCAAACACAATAACTTTTACATACGGAATTTACAGGCTCAGCTCAGGGACTCAAAAATCGGGGTTAAAAAGTCTGATAAACGTTAATACTGGTGCGCTGTTGTTGGGTTTTACCATAATGGTATCCGGACTAAAACTTCCAACACCAGTTGTTGATGCTTTCTCGGGATTAGGAAAAAGTACGAGTCCTCTCTCCATGGTTTACATTGGAGCACTGCTTGCTGGCATTGGAGTAAAGGACGCATTTAAGACTTTGAGCATTTACGTGCTTAGTTTGAATAAGCTGATTATAACGCCAATAGTTTTAGGTATTGTTTACTTCTCCTTGAACAGAGCTCTCAGCCTAAATCTTTCGGTTGAGGCATTTGTAGTTCTGGTGATGCAAGCCAGTATGCCCGCGCAAACAATTGTTGTGGTAATGAGTAGGCGTTACGGCGGAAACTATAAATTGGCTGCTGGGAATCTGTTTATCACAACAATACTGAGCATAATTACTCTTCCTTTGATTTATATTTTTCTTACTTATCTTATAAAATAAAAATGCGGGAATCATCCCGCATTGAAATTATATCGATAAAATCATTTTAATGCATTATTTTGTCACTATCGTTACATCAAGGGTGAATTCATCGTAAATCATATTATCGCCCAAATTTTCGAAAAATTTGCCCGATCCGTAACGGATGTTGTACTTGGTTCTGTCAACGGTAATTTTTCCCTTGTAGGTTTTACCGTCCTTAACTACATCAAATTTAACAGGATATGTTTGTCCCTTAATGGTTAAATCGGCATCAGTAGTTGCTTTTCCGCCTTGAAATTTTGCTGATTTTAGATTGCTCAGTTGAGCGGTGCTAAATTTACTTACGCTAAAAAAATCGTCTGAATTTAAATGGTCAACAAGTTTTTTGTTCCATTCGGGGTTTTCTATATCCTTACAAATGATAGTTTGCATATCTATAACAAAACTTCCCGATACAATTTGGTCGCCTTTAACTGTAAATTTTCCTTCCTTTAGTTTGATTTCGCCGTAGTGTTCGCCACTAACCTTTTTGGCGTTCCATTTTAAGGTGGATTTACTGACATCGGCATTAAGTTCCTGAGAGTACACTCCCGCACTCCAAAAAAACAAAGCCGACAGAAAAAATAAGTTTATCGCTTTCATAATTTTGTTTTTTAATGTTTATGTGATGATAAACAGATGAATAGCATATTTTGTTCTTGATTTTAAATTATTTCGTAATAGATTTGCAATCGAGAATGTTTTTTCACAACCCCTAAAGGGTTATAGTCTGGAATCAAATCAGCACGAATCATCTAAAAATTTGTTTTAAAGAAACGTATTCGCATAATTTATAATATTTATGAGAGTTGTAATTCAGAGAGTTAGTAGTTCAAAGGTTGATATCGACGGAAAAACTGTTGGAAGTATTGGATTGGGGTTGCTAATTTTAGCAGGATTCGAAAGTGCCGATACGCAGGAAGACCTAGAGTGGACTGCTGCAAAGATTACCAAACTTAGAATTTTTGACGATAACGAGGGAGTAATGAACCTTTCGGTTACCGATGTCAATGGCGGTATTTTGGCAGTAAGCCAATTTACCTTGCACGCAAAGACAAAAAAGGGTAACCGCCCATCGTACATTCAAGCAGCTCCACCCGATATTGCCATACCGCTGTACGAAACTTTTGTAAAAATCCTTGAAACCGAGATAAATAAAAAGGTACAAACTGGTAAATTTGGTGCGAATATGGCCGTTTCGCTTGTAAACGATGGCCCTGTAACAATCATTATCGATTCTAAAAACCGCGAGTAATGGAGGATATAACAATAAGTCAGGCTCAAAAAGCTGTTGATGAGTGGATTAAAAAATATGGTGTCCGATACTTCAACGAGTTAACCAATATGGCTTTGCTCACCGAAGAGGTTGGTGAGTTAGCAAGGGTTGTTGCTCGGAAGTACGGGGAGCAATCGTTCAAGAGTGGCGAGAACCCCGATGCACTTGCAGAGGAGATGGCCGATATACTTTTTGTGCTAATTTGCCTTGCAAATCAAACCGGAACAGACCTTACGCAGGCTTTTTTTCTAAATATCGACAAAAAGACCAAGCGAGATATTAACAGGCATAATCAGAATCCCAAATTGTTGTAACTTTGAGCACTTAATTCGTTGATAGTTGTTTGTTGATGGTTGATGGTGTATGAGCTTTGATTCTGTGATAGATTGTTCTAACTTGATTTTAATTCTTTTTTTACACTCAACTTTAAACTTTTAACTTTCAACTTTAAACTTTTCACTTATGGAACTATCGTTGGAAGAAAAATTTAACCTTGAGGTTGACCAGGTTGCGGTTCAGGCTGCATTGAATAAAATTAAAGATATTGCCAAGGCTCGTTTAGGCGAAGTAGAAACTTTGAAGAAATGCTTCAGCTCTATCGATTTAACTACGCTGAACACAACCGATGGCTACGAGCGCGGTAAACTATTTGCCGATAAGGTGAGCAAATTCCAAACCGATTTTCCCGGAATGCCAAACGTTGCAGCAATTTGCGTTTACCCAAGCATTGTTCC
>CAZTVB010000187.1:0-5996 GCA_964616315.1 uncultured Rikenellaceae bacterium | reverse complement strand
TTTCGGAGTTAATCCATACATGGAGATTCCCGCTTGGCATCACCTAATTATGGGCGGATTTGCATTTGGTGCTGTGTTTATGGCTACCGATCCAGTAACAGCCGCTCAAACCGAACGCGGGAAGTGGATTTATGGATTTCTAGTTGGATTTCTAGCCCTGATAGTTAGGGTTTTAAACCCAGCATACCCCGAGGGAATGATGCTTGCCATACTGCTTATGAACGCTTTTGCTCCACTAATTGACCATTACGTGGTACAGGCAAATATCAGCAAAAGGTTGAAACGCGCAAAAAAGGTTGCTAAACTATAACGCTACTGATTATGGGAATACTAGATAATTTCAAGAAAATGGACAGGAATAGCAACCTTTACACCTTCCTGTATGCATCAGGTATGGTTATTTTGGTTGCTGCGCTCCTTGCCATCGCTGCCACATCGCTAAAGCCTGCGCAGCAAAAAAATAAGGAGACTGAGAAGAAAATTGATATTCTTAAATCGTTTGGAAAAGCAGAGGGAGCCGATAAAGCTGCTAACAAGCACCAATTTGTTGAGGATGCTTTCAACAAATATATTGCAGAGCAAATTGTTGTAAACTCCAAAGGCGACAAGGTGGAAGGCGTTGAGGCCTTTAAGGTTGACCTAAAGGCTGAACTTGCAAAACCACTAGAGTTACGTAACCTTCCAATTTTTAAGGCTCAACTCGACGACCAAAGTATAAAGTACATTATTCCTGTTCGTGGCCGTGGTTTATGGGGACCAATTTGGGGATATATTGCATTGAATGATGATATGAATACCATATTTGGAGCAACCTTCGCTCATCAGGGCGAAACTCCAGGTTTGGGAGCAGAAATTAATACTGTTGAATTTCAACAGCAATTCATTGGAAAATCAATTTTTGATAGTAACAATAAGTTTGTTTCCGTTTCGGTTGTAAAGGGTGGTGCCGATAAGAGCAATCCGCATGCAGTGGATGCTATATCGGGCGGAACTATTACAAGTGTTGGACTTCAGGCAATGATTTACGATTGCTTGGAAAACTATCAATCATTCTTTAAAAATCAAAAAAACGTAGGACATGAGTGATATTAAGCAGAGAGAACCTTGGTTCTCGGCCAAAAATTTGAAGTTACTTACCGAGCCAATCGATGCTAAAAACCCAATCACAGTTCTTGTTTTGGGCATTTGCTCCGCGCTTGCTGTAACCGTAAAACTAAAGCCAGCATTGGTAATGGCAATTTCAGTTACAGTGGTAACCGCTTTCTCCAATTTAATTATATCGATGATGCGGAATTCTATTCCTAACAGAATTCGTATTATTGTTCAACTTGTAGTAATAGCAGCGCTTGTAATTTTAGTTGATGAAATTCTTAAAGCCTATGTTTACGATGTGAGTAAACAACTCTCCGTATTTGTAGGACTAATTATTACCAACTGTATAATTATGGGGCGCTTGGAGGCTTTTGCCTTAGGTAATAAGCCTTGGCCTTCCTTCCTCGATGGTATCGGCAACGGTATTGGTTATGGTTTAATTTTAGTTGTTGTTGCATTTTTTAGAGAATTGTTGGGCTCTGGAACAGTTTGGGGGTATAGGGTTATTTCGGAATCAATCTACGTTAAAAACGGAGGATTTTACGAGAATAATGGAATGATGATTTTACCACCAATGGCTCTGATACTGGTTGGTGTAATTATATGGATACAGCGTAGTAGAAACAAATCGCTTATTGAGGAATAATCTTAAACATTGGAAACTATGGAAAATCTGATTAATATATTTGTCCGCTCAGTCTTTATCGACAATATGATTTTTGCGTACTTCCTTGGTATGTGTTCCTACCTTGCAGTATCAAAAACAGTTAAAACATCTACAGGACTAGGGGTTGCTGTAATTTTTGTTATGATAATTACAGTTCCTGTCAACTACTTAATGAATAAGTACCTTTTGCTACCAGGAGCGTTGAGTTGGCTAGACCCTAGTTTTGCCTCTCTTGATTTGAGTTTCTTGTCATTTATTATGTTCATTGCGGTTATTGCATCAATAGTGCAGTTAGTGGAAATGATTGTTGAGAAGTATTCGCCCTCGTTATATAATGCATTGGGAATCTTTCTTCCGTTAATTGCTGTAAACTGTGCAATACTTGGCGGTTCATTATTTATGCAGGAGCGTGAATATGAAACCTTAGCCGAAGCCACTGTGTTTGGACTAGGTTCTGGAGTTGGTTGGTTCCTTGCAATTGTTAGTATTGCCGCTATACGCGAAAAAATAAAGTATTCTAACATTCCCAAACCGCTTAGAGGTCTTGGAATAGCATTTATCCTTACAGGATTAATGGGTATAGCCTTTATGACATTTATGGGGATTAAATTGTAAACAGAAAAAAAATCTAAAGCTATGATATTACTTTCAAGTAGCGGTTTTATTTTATTAGGTGCAATAGTGGTATTTCTTCTAGTTACTCTATTGTTGGTTGGAGTGCTACTTTTTGCAAAAAAGAAATTAACCCCATCGGGAAGCGTAAAGTTAAGCATTAACGAAGGCGAAAAGGTTTTAGAAGTAGAACCGGGTAGTACAGTACTCTCAACCCTTAGTAATAGTGGAATATTTCTCCCTTCGGCATGTGGTGGCGGGGGAACCTGCGGTATGTGTAAGTGCCGCGTTGTTGAGGGTGGAGGTTCAATTTTACCAACCGAGGTTAACTTTTTTACCCGTAAGCAGCAGAACAATAACTGGCGCTTGGGATGCCAAGTTAAGGTTCGCGAAGATATAAAGATTGAGGTTCCCGAGGAGGTTATGGGTATTAAGAAATGGGAGTGCGAGGTGGTTTCCAACCACAATATGGCCACTTTCATTAAGGAATTCAAGGTGAAGTTGCCTGAAGGCGAAAAACTTCACTTTAAATCGGGTGGATATATTCAGATTGATGTTCCTAAACTTGAGGTTGATTTTGGTAAGGATATATTTGTTGAGGAGGAGTACCGCGATGAGTGGAATAAGTTTAAGATGTGGGATTTAAAGATGAAGAATCCTGAGGAAACCTACCGTGCATACTCTATGGCCAATCATCCTGCTGAGGACGATATAGTTATGCTTAACATTCGTATTGCTACGCCACCCTGGGATAGAGAAAAAGGTGCGTTTATGAATGTAAATCCAGGTATTTGCTCCAGTTTCATTTTCTCTCGCAAACCTGGTGATAAGGTAATGATATCTGGGCCTTACGGAGAGTTCTTTATTAAGGATACACAAAACGAAATGATGTTTATTGGTGGTGGTGCTGGTATGGCTCCAATGCGTTCGCATATCTTCCACGAGTTTAACACCAATAAAACAAAGCGTAAAGCCACATTTTGGTACGGTGCACGTTCGAAACGCGAAATATTCTACGAGGAGCACTTCCGTAAAATTGAAAGTGAATTCTCTAATTTCAAGTTTAATATTGCCCTATCGGAGCCAAAACCTGAGGATAACTGGGATGGTTATGTAGGCTTTATCCATCAGGTTATTTACGACAATTACCTATCGAAACACGATGCTCCTGAGGATATTGAATACTACCTATGCGGACCACCTGCAATGAACGATGCAGTTCAGAAAATGCTCTACAATCTAGGTGTTCCTGATGAAATGATTGCATTCGACGATTTTGGGGGATAAAAACAGACAATAGAATTCAGATGTCAGACATTAGAAACAAATCAACTTATTTATTCATAATCTGAAATCTCACAAAAAGATTAACTTTTATTAACAGCCCTTTAACCTGCGTTAGCTAAAATGGGTTTTATCTTTGCAGTGTATTTAAAACGAAAGAGTTTTCTCATAGACTTTTAGTTTTAGAGTTAGGTTTAGGTTTGGTTTTAGGTTAAGGGTTAACAAATGCGGATACTGCTGGTTACAGTATCCGCTTCCTTTTTTTATGGGGGTTATGTTTTAAATTCTGTATAAGGAATTACTCCTAAAGAGTTGAAGCAACAACACCCCATCAAGGGTTTTAAACCCTTAAGGGGGGTATTTCTTAGAAAATGGATTGATTAAACCGCTAGATATTTCGCAACAGCCTCAGCACATTTATCGCCATCTAATGCTGATGATACAATTCCACCAGCATAGCCAGCGCCTTCGCCCGAGGGGAATAAACCCGAAAGGGTTACGTGTTGCAATGTTTCTGGGTCGCGAGGAATACGAACTGGCGAAGATGTGCGCGATTCTACACCAAGTATAACTGCCTCGTTGGTTAAGTAACCACGCATTTTTTTACCAAAGGCTTTGAATCCTTCCTGTAAGCGTGTACCAATATGTTGAGGTAACCATAAATTCATCTCCGATGAATTTAATCCAGGGTGATAAGAACATGCAGGAAGGTTTGATGAAAAACGACCTTCAACAAAATCGACTAAGCGTTGTGCCGGTGCCTGAACTCCATACCCGCCATGTTTATGAGCAAGCATTTCCAACTGATGCTGAAATTCCAATCCCGCCAATTCGCCATACTTGGAGTAATCGCCTAAATCTTCGAGTCTAATTTCAACAACAATCCCTGAGTTTGCCCATTTGGAGTTCCTTAACGATGGTGACATACCGTTTACAACAACCTCATCAATCCCTGTAGCAGCTGGGACAATAAAACCTCCTGGACACATACAGAACGAGTAAACTCCACGACCTTCAACCTGATGAACTAATGCGTACGATGCGGCTGGTAAAAGCTCGTTCCGCGAAATTCCATGGTACTGAATGGAGTCGATTAACGATTGCGGATGCTCCACCCTAACTCCCATAGCAAAGGATTTTGCTTCAATCTTAATTCCCTGATGAAGTAACATCTCATAAATATCGCGGGCAGAATGGCCTGTGGCAAGTATTACTGCTTTAGTTGGAATTTTTTGCCCATCGCTTAGTTTTATGCCCGAAACTTTATCGCCATCAGTGGTGATTTCGGAAACCTTAGCGTTGAATAAAAATTCGCCACCATGATTGATTATATTTTCCCTGATGTTTACAATAATTCCGGGAAGTTTATTGGTACCGATATGTGGGTGTGCTTCGTACAGAATTTCTGGTTCGGCTCCATGATTGCAAAGAGCGTGAAGAATTCGCTTATAATCGCCGCGTTTTTTTGAGCGGGTATATAGTTTCCCATCTGAGAAAGTACCTGCGCCACCCTCGCCAAAAGCGTAGTTTGAGTCGGGGTTTAGTTTATGCTCACGGCTGAGCAATGCAATATCGCGCTTGCGGTCGCTTACGGGTTTGCCGCGCTCAATTACAATGGGTTTAAAGCCCAACTCTATCAATCTTAATGCGGCAAAAAGTCCTGCAGGACCAGCGCCCACCACAACAACTGGTTCGGCTTTAGAAACATCGCGATAGTTGAACTTGGGTTCGTCCAACGAGATTGGCTCATTGGGTTTAAATACCCTAACGCCAATATTAACCATCACCTTACCACGTCGTGCATCAATGGATTTACGGGTAATTACAAACTTTCCAATATCTGTGAATGCAATTCCTAATTTGGTAGCAATTGCCTTCTGCAACGATTGGTTATCGGCAGCACGCTCGGGCGATAATTCTAGAATTATATCGGTGGGCATTGTTAAAGCTAGAGGTGAAAAGTTAATGAAAAACTATATTGAAATACAATCAACAAACAACTATCAACTAAATAAGTTTACTCAAAATGAAATGATATAACAATCATTTGTGAACGCATTTTATCAATAGCATATCTGTAATTCTCGGCGCCTTCGGCATAATCATCCGAAATGGCATTGAAAATTCCTGCCGACCATTTAATTTCCGTGGAGAACTTAAAGTAGTTGAGGAAAAAGTCTATTCCAAATCCAACTTCGTAGTAAAAGTCCGATTTTTGGAGTCGAACCAGTACGCCATTTTCAACTTTTAATCGTTTATAGGCAGCCAAATCAATTCTGTAATTACCACCAAAAATTAGGTATGGCCTAATGTTATTGTGACGTTGGGAAAGGTATTTAAT
>CAZTVB010000186.1:0-6042 GCA_964616315.1 uncultured Rikenellaceae bacterium | reverse complement strand
GTAATTGTGATATCGCACGACCGTGCTTTTGTTGATAATATTACCAACCGTACCATTGAGGTTACGCTTGGTCGAATTTACGATTACAAGGTTAACTACTCAAAGTACCTTGAGTTGCGCAAGGAACGTCGAATTCAGCAGCAGAAGGCTTGGGAGGAGCAACAAAAGATGATTGCAGATACCGAGGAGTTCATTGAGCGCTTTAAGGGAACATACTCAAAAACCAATCAGGTTAAGAGTAGGGTTAAGATGCTGGATAAGCTCGATATGGTAGAGATTGACGAGGAGGATACATCGGCGTTGAAATTACGTTTTCCGCCATCGCCACGCTCTGGAAATCATCCTGTAATTGTTGATAGGGTTGGAAAATCTTACGGCGACCATTTGGTATTCCAGAACGCCACTTTTACCCTTGAACGTGGCGATAAGATTGCCTTTGTGGGTAAGAATGGTGAGGGTAAATCGACTCTTGTTAAGGCAATAATGAAGCAGATTGACCACGATGGAAATCTTAGCTTAGGTCACAACGTAATGGTGGGCTACTTTGCCCAAAATGAGGCATCGCTTCTCGATGAAGAGGTAACCGTATATCAAACCATCGATGATGTTGCTGTAGGCGATATTCGTACTAAAATTAAGGATTTGTTAGGTGCATTTATGTTTGGTGGCGATAGTTGGACTAAAAAGGTTAAAGTTTTATCTGGAGGAGAACGTACCCGATTGGCAATGATTAAGTTATTGCTTGAGCCTGTCAACCTGCTAATTCTTGACGAGCCAACCAATCACTTAGATTTACGCACCAAGGATATTCTAAAAGAGGCGCTACAGAACTACGATGGTACATTAATAGTGGTATCGCACGACCGCGATTTCCTAAATGGCCTAGCTAATAAGGTTTACGAGTTTGGCAATAAGCGTGTGAAGGAGTACTTGGGCGATATTCAGTACTTCCTCGAAACTAAGAAGTTGGATAACCTGAAGGAGATAGAGCGGAAAACAAAATAAAGACAAAAAATAAAACCCCAACTTGGGGTTTTATTTTTATCTATTGTGTATCGTTAATTGACTATACTATTCATCCTTTTTCTTCGAGGTTAACACTTTGTAGAAAAAGTATCCGGTAAAGAAAAAAACTACACCCCATACCAGAATTATTGTTATTAGTGCTGATGTATTCATAGTTAAAGTAGATTTAGTTTTTTCCTACGGTTGTATGCAAAGTAAACCATAACGGCTATTCCAATGAATAAGCTTAGAAGCAGGATGCGCGCCATATCGATAAAGAAAACCCTATTTATAATGTTTCCTTTAAAGATAGGAGTACCAACATCAACCACATCGCCTTGTTTCACTATCACTTCGTAGTTTTTCTTAACAAGATATAGCCGTGAGTTGCCATTATTGTCTACTTTCAAGAAATCCCTTGAGTTCTCTTTAACAATGCCTTGTACTGTACCAGAACCCTCAGAGTAAAATTCATTGGCAAAGTAATCCTTATTAGGGCCAATGGCCTTGTGGGTTATCTGCCCAATAATACTCTCGTTATGGACCTTCCATCCAGTAAAGCTAATCTTTGACCATTCATCATTCTCTGGGCGAATAAGCGAGCTTACGAATACAACAATTAAAATTACAGGGGTTACATATTTTAGGATAGGAATAAATATTCTTGGTAGTTTAATATCGGCTCCCTCGGTTATTTCCTTCCATCCTTTATCCAAACCAAATACCCAGGCAAACATAATCGATTCAAACATTGCGAAAACAAAGAGTGCCACGGTTCCTCCCCAATAATCGTACTCATCGAAAACTCCTTCTTGGAAAAATAGTACAGTTGGCAAACCAAGTATTAGTATTGATAATCCAAATCCAATTGCCGCCTTTTTTCTGCTCCATCCGTATTCATCCCTAAAAAAGCCAACAACAGGTGTTCCCATTGCTAAAGAAGATGTAATACCTGCAAAGAATAGCAATCCAAAGAAAGCTACACCTGCCAATGCAGACATCACTTCGCCCCACTGTGCAAATAGGAAAGGCATTGTTCTGAAACCAAGACCCAAACCACCAAGATTGGTTAGTTCAATAACTTTATCTATTCCAAAATAACCAATTGCAATTGGAATAATGATAGAACTACCTAAAACAATCTCAACAAATTCGTTCATAAACCCTGCAGACATTGAGTTGCAGGCAATATCATCTTTAGAGCCAACATATGATGCATAGGCTTGAATACATCCCATACCTACCGATAGTGTAAAGAATATCTGACCTGCAGCAGCTAGCCAAACTTTGGGGTTTGTAAGCGAATCGAACTCGGGTGTCCAAAGAAAATTAAGTCCTAAAACTCCATCGAATGCTGCACCATCGGTACCTGCTTTTAACGAAATACCTTTAATGGCGAGGAATATTCCGAAGAATATCAGTAAAGGAACACCTATTTTAGCGGCCTTTTCAATGCCCTCGCTTAATCCTTTACTCAAAATCCAAATGTTTAAACCTAAACAAAGCAGGAAGAATAGAATTGCCTCAAAGGGTATTCCTGTGCTTGATGTGGTAACATCTAGGTATCCACTGAAAAACGATGCAACCTGATGCTGGTCCATTCCGTTGAACGTGCCTACTATGGAGTGGTAAACGTATGAGATTGTCCAGCTCTCCATGTAGCAGTAGTAAGATGCAATGGCAATATTGCTGAAAATACCAAAAACACCAATGTACATCCAGAACTTACGGTTGCTCATTTTTTGGAGAATCATTGGAGTTGTATGGTAGCCGTATTTACCGCCATACCTTCCCGATGACCATTCAATTAAAAGAAGTGGAAGACCAAGTAAAACTAAACTTACAAGGTAGGGAATAATAAATGCGCCACCTCCGTTCTGCACTGCCTGCACAGGAAAGCGCAAGAAATTACCAAAGCCCACGGCATTTCCTGCCATAGCAAGTACAAGGCCAACCCTCGATCCCCAAGCTTCGGTTCCTGGTTTTAAGTTACTACTCATTTGGTTTGGTTTGATTTAGGATAGTTTGGTTAAATTTTCTCAAAAATAGTTTTTTATATTAAAAACTTACAATTATGACATTTGAATGATAAGTTTTTTTAAAGTTTAATCGGGATGTTTTAAAAGTTTGTCAAATAATAAAACAAAACCCCTCGAAAATGTCGAGGGGTGTGTTATTAAAGTATTCGTTTTTACTTGCCTTCTATTTGTTTTACAGTCCAATCCAGTGCATCCTCAAGCATTTCAACTGGTGGGTCGGCTATAAATCCATTGTCGTGTAACGATTTTGCCATTGAGCGTGAGTACTCAATATCTTTCTTGGCCATTTGGTAAGCCTCATCCCAGGTTATTTTTGTACGTGCTACGCCATCCTTAATTGCCTGTATAGCCACATCGGCTGCTTCAACTGGGAACACGTCGGGCTCATCCATTGTTGGAACAATATTATCAATGTTAATTCCTCGTTTCTCGGCGTAATTTGCCAGCGAGTGAGCCGCTGCAATGGCCATTGAATCAGTAATTTTCGACGCTCTAACCATTAACGCTCCCTTTAGAATGCCTGGGAAACCAATTGAGTTATTTACTTGATTTGGAAAATCGCCACGGCCTGTTGCTACTATGTGTGCACCAGCCTCTTTTGCTGCGTAAGGGTAAATTTCGGGAACTGGATTTGCACATGCAAATACAATGGATTTTTTACCCATAACACGCACCCAATCCTGCTTAATGGTGTCGGGGCCTGGGGTTGATAGCGATATCAATACATCGGCATCCTTCATGGCTTCTTCCATGGTGTTGATGCAATTGGGGTTAGTTTGCTCGCAAATCTCCCATTTACGGTAGAAACGTTTGTCGGCTTTAATATCCTCGCGATTTTTGTGTAATCCACCGTGCGAGTCGAACATAATCATTTTCTTTGGGTCGCCACCATCAGTTATAATCAATCGGGCAATGGTTGTATTCGAAGCCCCTGCACCAAAGTAAACAATTTTAACTTCGCTCAACTTTTTATTCACCAGTTTAAGTGCATTAAGAATACCCGCCAAAGTAACACAGGCTGTTCCCTGAGCATCGTCGTGCCAAACAGGAATATTGCATTCCTCGCGGAGTACATCAAGCACCCTGTAGCAGTTGGGTTGCGAAATATCCTCAAGGTTAACTGCACCAAAGCTATGCTGGCACATCTTTACAAAATCGATAATTTTTTCGGGGTCGTTTTTGCCGTCTTTACCTTTACTATCAATACAAAGAGCAACAGCATCAACGCCGCCAAGATATTTCATAAGGAATGCTTTGCCTTCCATAACGCCAAGACCACCAGCGGGGGTACAGTCGCCATCGCCAAGTACACGGGTTGAGTCACTTACTACAGCAACTAAATTTCCTCGGTTGCTTAACTCGAACGATGTGTCGTTATTGTCACGAATAGTCGTAGATACCTTTGATACACCAGGTGTATACCAAACATTAAACCAGTTAAAGCCTAGCACTGGTGCTTTAGGGGCAATCTGTACCTTGCCTCCATAGAATTTATGAGCCTTCTCGCTCAGGTATTTCAAGAATAGGGTTTTTCCTTTGGCCTTCTGCTCCTCTGTCCAACTTGCTGGAAACATATCGCCAAGCTTCTCAAGTTTAAGGTTCACTTTGCTCATATTGGCTTAGTTTTTAAAGAATTATAAATTCACAGGAAATAATTATTTCGAATCACAAGTTACTAAAAGCCACGATTATATTCATCTAAATTATTATGTTTTTAAACCCATTTGTAACTTGGATTTTTCCCTAAAAAATGTTAGGTTTGGCTAATATTTACAGAAACATGCCGAACAACATAGTTTTTTAGCATATTGATAATCAGTAAAAAAATAGCCCATGAGCATACTTGTTAATAAGAACTCACGAGTAATAGTACAAGGATTTACTGGAGGCGAAGGTACTTTTCACGCAACACAAATGATAGAGTATGGCACCAATTTGGTTGGAGGTGTAACTCCAGGAAAAGGTGGTGAAATGCACCTTGATTTGCCTGTTTTTAATACTGTTGATGATGCTGTAAGGAAAACGGGGGCTGATGTTTCGATAATATTTGTTCCGCCCGCTTATGCGGCTGATGGTATTCTGGAAGCTGCAGCTGCAGGAATAAAGTTGATTGTATGTATTAGCGAAGGAATTCCTACTGCCGATATGGTTAAAGTTAAGCATATTTTAGCAGATTTCCCTCAGACCCGTTTAATTGGGCCTAATTGCCCTGGTATTATTACTCCCGACGAGGCAAAAGTTGGAATTATGCCAGGGTTTATCCACAAAAAAGGACACATTGGAGTGGTATCCCGCTCTGGAACGTTGGCTTATGAGGCTGTTGACCAACTTACAAAGTTAGGATTAGGACAAAGTACCGGTATTGGAATAGGTGGAGATCCTATAATAGGAACAACCATTCTGGATGCTATTAAACTTTTTATGAACGATCCCAATACACATGGTATTGTTATGATTGGTGAGATTGGTGGAGGTATGGAAACCGATGCTGCTCAATGGGTTAAGGGGAATGGAACAAAACCAGTTGTAGGTTTTATTGCAGGACAAACCGCTCCAAAAGGTCGCAGAATGGGACACGCTGGGGCAATTATAGGCGGTGCCGACGATACTGCTGCAGCAAAAATGAAAATTATGCGTGAGTGTGGTATGCATGTAGTTGAGTCTCCTGCTGATATTGGAAAAACTATGCTAGATGCATTAAGGTAATTGACTATTTGGAACTTTTTTAAACAGCCTGAATGTTGAGTTCTGGCTGTTTTTTTTAACAGAAAACATATTGAAGTTCTTTGATGATTTAGTAAATTGTAAAACAATTCAGTTAAAACCTTTTGCCCTATACTTTCTTGAATATGAATAAGCTCCGACTTCATTTATCGCAGTTAATAATAGTCCTAATAACATTAGTGCTATTATCGGTAAGCTACTTGATAGGTAGGCTCGATATTGAAAAACAAAATGGAGTAAAGAGATTGGCCGTTTTAAAAGAGTTAACAACCAT